>JAAGZM010000900.1 GCA_024206355.1 Gammaproteobacteria bacterium
TAGTCATATTGTTAATTTTCTTGAGCTTCATTTATAATCGTTATCGGGTAATTAAAAGACAACAATTAATTATTTTGAGACAAAATAGTAAGCTTTCAATTGCTACTGAGGTTGAAAAAAAATCCAACCAGTCAAAGTCAGTCTTCCTTGCAAATATGAGTCATGAAATACGTACTCCGATGAATGGTGTGATAGGCATGACTCATCTATTGAAAGATACTAACTTAGATGAAGAGCAAAATCATTATGTTTCTGTCATTGAACAGTCTGGTGATGCGATGCTACATGTAATTAATGATATTCTTGATTTCTCAAAATTAAACTCAGGTAAGGTGAGGTTTGAAAAAATTGATTTTAATTTAGCCGATTTGTGCCGCTCCGTTGTTGATATATTTAGTCAGCAAGCAGAGGCCAAAAATGTATCTATTATCCAGGATTATTCACCCAGAACTGGGCATATTTATAAAGGTGATATTGGCAGGATACGCCAAATACTACTGAATTTGATTGGTAACTCGTTGAAATTTACAGAGGATGGACAATTATGTATCAAAGTCGACTCTGGAGATCTCGATACTAGTAATAAAAAGGTGCGCTTTGAAGTTCATGATACAGGTGTTGGTATTTCTGAAGATGCATTAAAAACTTTATTTGAAGATTATGTTCAAGCAGATACCACTGTGACCAGGAATTATGGTGGGACAGGATTAGGCCTGGCAATTTGTAAAAAACTGACTATCGCTATGGATGGAAATATTGGTGTAGAAAGTACAGTTGGGAAAGGCAGTATGTTTTGGTTTGAGTTGCCATTAATTCATGTTGGTGAGGAGAATGTTGAAAAGCAACAGAAAAGCGAAGAAGCCACTAATAAAGAAGAAGAAATATTTTCTAAATCACTCAAAATATTGCTTGTTGATGATAATTTGATCAATCAGGTAGTAGGGAAGAAGTTAATTGAGAAGCTCGGTCATAAAGTTGATATCGGAACAAATGGGGTTGAAGGAGTGAAATTAGTACAAGAAGGCAGTTATGATCTAGTCTTTATGGATGTTCATATGCCTGAAATGGA
>JAAGZM010000901.1 GCA_024206355.1 Gammaproteobacteria bacterium
AAAATCCATCAAGTTTGGCTGAAAATATATCGAGTGATGCTAAAAAATTAGCCGAAATGGCTGATACGCTTCAAAACTCTCTCGCTAGATTTCGGCCAGTGCCTATAAAAGACTTTCCGGCCGCAATTAAAGCAAAGCGTAAAGAGTTCGATATGACTGGGCAGTTAGTTGCAGAACTTTCCGGGATCAGTGATACGGCCTACCGACGCATTGAGCAAGGAAATACCAACCCCAGACTGGAAACCGTAATGGCTATCTGCGATACCCTTGGACTTACGCTATGCGTTATTTAGTCGCTGATGTTTACTACCATGGCAACAAGGCTGGTCGTCTCAGTCGAGAAGCTGAATTTTACAGATTTTTGTATGACAGGGAATATGTCATTGGTGGTGGTTTACCGATTAGTTTTAGCTTACCAGTTACGACTGAGCCTTATGATTCGGAGCAGTTACACGGATTTTTTTCAGGTTTGGTTTCAGAGGGTTGGTTAAAAGATCTGCAAAGTAAAGCTAAAAGGATAGATAAAAATGATGAATTTTCACTCTTGATCGCAGGTGGTCAAGACTTAATAGGAGCAGTTACACTTGAAGTGCCAGATATGCCTTAAAGAGCTGGATGAGCAAAGTGATCCTGGCTATCACAGCAATTGCATAAAACGATTATTTGGAGATCCAAAGGTACCTACACGTCTCAAATATCCGAGGAAGGAATTTCGAGAAGAAGTTCGCAAGGCCGTGAAAGAGGGCCGAATGTCGATCAGTGGTGTACAGCCTAAAGCACAGATGACTTTAGAATCGCCAGTCGGTCCATTGGTTGTCACAAAAAGTGGTGGAGAGTACATACTAAAACCTACCCCTGAAGATTATCCTTGTGCAGCAATCAACGAACACCTCTCGATGCAGATGGCGAAAGTTGCCGGATTCGATGTGCCTGAGTGTGGATTATTAACCTTTGCTGATACCGATGAGCAGGCATATGTCATTAGACGCTTTGATCGAATTGGTGATGAAAAATTACACCATGAAGACATGATGCAAGTTTTTAATTTCAACAACACCAATTCTGACGCAAAATATGATGCTGCCACTTACTTGGATGTTTTGAATAAATGCACTGAGATTGCTGGTCTTGGCGTAGCTCTTGAGTGCTTCAGTCGGTTAATATTTAATTACCTTACTGGCAATGACGATTTTCACCTTAAAAATATCAGTGTAATGCACGGTAAAACTATCAAGTTGACCCAGATGTACGATTGTTTGAATAGTGAAATTTACTCAGGGAATCTCGATGGTTCTTTAGCCTTATCAATGACAGGCAATGATGAAAAACTACCTTATTACGGAACAAGGTTAAATGGCTTTTACGCATTGCCGGATTTTTTAACACTTGCAGAAATGGCCAGAATCAAGGAAAAGCCAGCCAGGAGATCCATCGCAAGAATCGTTCAGCTACAAAATAACTTCATCGAGATGGTGTATGTCAGCAACCTGGATGAAAATCTAAAAGAAAAATACAGCGCAATTATAAAACAGCGAGTGGAATTATTAAGTCTAGAAATTTCCTAGGCTTAATAATTTTAGTCTAGTGGGGCATGAATAAACCCAGATTATGCCAAATTACGTAGGACACCCATCTCTTTACTGTCCCTCACAAATAATCGAACGTATTGATTTTGTTGAAGTTTTTTTGATATAAATTTAGAAAGTAGGGGAGGCTTCACTATCGATATGAATGGAATAAAGCTGCATGAAATC
>JAAGZM010000902.1 GCA_024206355.1 Gammaproteobacteria bacterium
AGTATCAGCTTTTGGTTATAGAAGACGAATCATGATATATTTGTAGGAAATTGATGTTTGGGAATGTAGGTAATAATAGACAAATCAGATTTTGCTAACCAAGCATTGCAACGGACAAGCCGCTGAATGCCATGTTAGGCATGAGAAACGCGTGGAGTAGATGAAAATGAAAGATTTCTTTGACTTCCTCGAAAGAACATTAGATCGGACAGCGCTATGGCTGTGGTGCTCCGTGATTTCTTTTGTAGCAGTCGTAGTCAATAGTTTCCTTGCCTCTCCCGTTATCCTTGTTGGGAGCTATGGCGTTGTATTCTTTTTGCTTTCTCTCGCTCTGTTCCTTCAATCACATACTATCCACACTGGAATCAGGGAGTGGATTAATAAAACAAAATCCTCCTATTTAGAGAAAAGAGAACAAAAACAAAACTTGACTTATCTTTTAGCCACTCCCTGCAAAGAACACGTTCTCTTCGTTGCGTTTTGCACGATTGTGAATTCGCACGCTGACTCGAAGCACGGAATTGAGCCAGAACTTATACGGTCAATTTTGTACCGTGATAATGATGAACCCAGTCATGCATACAACCACCTCGTAAAAGAAGGTTTGGCAACCTTCCACACAACCAGTGGTGCGCCACTTATTCACAAATGGGTATATCAGGCTTTTTTTAGAGCTCTTTCCTCGGAACAAGAAAATGAAGCAAAGAAGACTCAAAGAAATCTAAAAAGATATGGAGTCAGGTTGTTCCAGTATTCAGATTGGTCCGGATTGTTTACACTCACTGGCCACCATGAAAACATGAAAAAACTGAAGGCAAAGGGTAAAACTAGACACCCATAAATTGAAAATCAAATATCATTAAAAAAAGCCAATTATTAAAAAAAGAGTTAAAATAATGACAAAAAAACTAAGAATTATGAGTAACTGATGAAGAAAAAATGATATTAGCTTTAAAAATGATTGAAATAGTAAATGACAGGCAGGGGATTGGCTACAATAAAAGAGTGAAAGCCTTTTGAATACCCTTGAACTGTTGCCACCCAGGAATGTTCATCAAGTTGCAGTTTTTGCAAGATACCGGGTGTGCTGGCATCAATAAAGCCACGCTTATCATCTCTTTCAATTCGAGCTGTCCAGTCAGCTAATTCTAAATAATCACTTAAGGCAAAGGAGATGCCATTTTCTTTGAGAGAACTTCCGATAAAT
>JAAGZM010000020.1 GCA_024206355.1 Gammaproteobacteria bacterium
CGTCAAGTCAATAAGTCTAAAAAACGTGCAATCAAATGTGTAGGCAAACTCACTCAATGGGTGAATACTAATCCTTCTGTAAGTTGCTGTTTTGAAATAAATAACCATAAGTCAGAGCCGGTCAACTGAGGATTCTAGGATGAATATTACTTATTACTAAGTAGAGGCTTTAAGAATACGCCAGTATGGGATCTTTTAATCTGTACTACTTGCTCAGGTGTACCAGCTGCAATGATTTCTCCACCTCTATCGCCGCCCTCTGGGCCTAGATCTATTATCCAGTCTGCTGTTTTAATAACATCTAGGTTATGTTCAATTACAACAATTGTATTTCCATGATCTCTTAAGCGATGTAGAACAGCTAATAATTGTTTTACATCATGAAAATGTAATCCAGTAGTAGGTTCATCCAGTAGATATATTGTTTTACCTGTATCTCTTTTTGAAAGTTCGCGAGATAGCTTAACTCGCTGGGCTTCACCACCAGAAAGTGTTGTAGCTGACTGTCCAAGTCTGATATAGGTTAGACCAACATCTATAAGTGTTTGTAAACGTCTCTTGATAGCAGGGACAGCATCAAAAAACTCTCTAGCTTCTTCAACGGTCATCTCAAGAATTTGATGGATACTTTTGTGCTTGTATTTAATTTCAAGGGTTTCACGATTGTAGCGTTTTCCTTTACAGACATCGCATTTAACATAGATATCAGGAAGAAAATGCATTTCTACTTTGATTAACCCATCTCCCTGACAAGTTTCGCAACGCCCACCTTTTACATTGAAGCTGAACCTTCCAGGCTTATATCCTCTAGATCGTGCCTCTTGTGTGCCTGCGAATAATTCTCTAATTGGGGTAAATATACCTGTGTAAGTTGCAGGGTTTGAACGTGGTGTTCGACCAATGGGGCTCTGATCAATATCAACTACTTTATCTAATAGCTCAAGCCCTGAAATGTTGTTATAAGCTGCAGCTTCGAGAGTAGTAGCATGATTAAGTGCAGTCGCAGCAAGTGGGTACAGAGTATCATTAATTATTGTTGATTTGCCCGAGCCAGAAACACCGGTAACACAGGTTAATAAGCCTAATGGAATCTGTATCTCAACATTTTTTAAATTATTAGCAGTCGCTCCAGATAATACTAATTGCAATTGTGGATCATTAGGTACCCGATTAACAGGCACTTCAATTTTCTGCACACCTGATAAATATTGACCTGTTAATGACTTTTTATTAGCTAGAATATCTTTTAGTGTTCCTTGTGCAATAATTTCTCCACCGTGAACTCCTGCTCCAGGACCAATGTCAATGACATGATCAGCCATCTTAATTGCATCTTCATCGTGCTCAACAACCAGTACCGTATTGCCCATATCTCTAAGACGAGTTAGGGTTTTTAACAAACGACCATTGTCGCGTTGATGCAGACCTATTGAAGGTTCATCAAGGATGTACATAACACCCACTAAACCGGCACCAATTTGGCTTGCAAGCCTAATTCGTTGAGCCTCACCACCAGATAAGGTGTCAGCACTACGTTCAAGACTTAGATAGTCGAGACCGACATTAACGAGGAACGTTAGTCTGGCAATGATTTCTTTGAGTATCTTTTCTGCAATTTCACCACGGTGACCTGGTAATTTTAGTGTCTCTAAAGTTGTTTTTGCTTGTCCAATAGACATCGTTGTTATTGACGGTAAATCCATATCAAGTACAAATACGTGTCGAGCATCTGCACACAGCCGTGTTCCGTTACAGTCGGGACATTTTTTAGTAGTTAGATAGCGTGTTAATTCATCTCGTACAGCTGTGGAATCAGTTTCTCGGTAACGACGTTCCATATTTGGAATAACGCCTTCAAAGGCATGATTTCTAAATACTTTATCGCCTCTATCATTTATATATGAAAACTTAACAACTTCACCCTTGCTGCCATAGAGAATACTCTGCTGTATTTCGGCAGAAAGTTCTTGATAGACGAGCTCAATATCAAACTGATAATGATCTGCTAACGAACGTAACATTTGGAAATAATAAACGTTTCGTCTATCCCAGCCACGGATAGCTCCACCAGATAAGGGAAGTTCAGGGTTAGTGATTACTCGCTCCTGATCAAATGATTGGTGAACACCTAATCCATCACAGGTTGAACAGGCACCTGCAGGGTTGTTAAATGAAAATAATTTTGGTTCAAGTTCTGCAATACTATGGCCACAAACTGGACAGGCAAAACGAGCAGAGAAGAGTAAATCATCATTCTCCTGCTCATCGCTAGGCTCCATAAATGCGAGTTTCGCTAAACCTTCGGAAAGGGTTGTTGCCGTTTCAAAAGATTCTGCCATTCTTAAACGTGATTCTTCTTTTATTTTTAGTCGATCGATAACAACATCAATGCTGTGTTTTTTCTTTGCGTCTAGTGTCGGCATATCAGATAGTTCTACAACATAGCCATCGACGCGTGCTCTAACAAAACCTTGTGCAATCAATTCCTGTACAAGTTGTAAATGCTCACCTTTCCGCTCTTGAATGATTGGAGCAAGCACCATCACTTTTGTTTCAGTTGGTAGAGCCATTGCTTGATCAACCATTTGGCTGATACTTTGAGCTTGTAGTGGCTTATCGTGTTCTGGGCAGCGAGGAATTCCTGCACGAGCAAAGAGTAGTCTCAGGTAGTCATAAATTTCAGTAATTGTACCTACTGTCGAACGAGGATTATGAGATGTTGATTTTTGCTCAATTGAAATGGCAGGAGATAGGCCTTCAATATGATCAACATCAGGTTTTTCCATCAATGATAAAAACTGTCGTGCATAGGCTGATAATGATTCAACGTACCTACGTTGACCTTCTGCATATAAAGTATCAAAGGCAAGGGATGATTTTCCTGAACCTGACAAGCCAGTGATAACAATAAATTTATCTCTTGGAATGCTTATATCGACGTTTTTTAAATTGTGGGTACGAGCGCCACGAACTTCTATGAAATCCATTATTTAATTGGGACCTTTTATATGATTAATCGCAAAACAATTGCAACAAAGTCAGGCAAAACTGGTAGTATAACGCCACTGGAGAATCCAACCTAAGTAAAATTACTTTTTTAACACTTTAATTGTATTAAATATGTATCTAGAACAGTGAAATTATCCCTTTTAGAGAAAAAAGCAGCCCTGTCATTAGCTGGGATTTATGGACTGAGAATGTTCGGTCTTTTTCTGGTCATGCCTGTGTTGTTTTTATACGCCCAAGAAATGGCTGATTTCACACCATTATTAGCTGGCTTGGCAATTGGTATCTATGGACTTGGTCAAGCCATATTGCAAATTCCTTTTGGTTATCTCTCGGATCGTATTGGACGCAAACCTGTCATCATAATAGGGTTACTGATATTTGCATTTGGTAGCATTGTTGCGGCCAATGCGGATACTGTAATGGGTCTAATTATTGGACGCGCTATGCAAGGTGCTGGAGCAATTGCAAGTACATTGATGGCTCTGGCGGCAGATCTTAGTCGCCCTGAGTTAAGATCAAAAATGATGGCAGTTATTGGTGCTACTATCGGAGTATCCTTTGTTGTGGCATTGATTTCTGGCCCTTGGTTAGCAGGAGAGATTGGTATTGCAGGATTATTTTGGTTGACTGCTGGTCTTGCATTCGTTGCCATAGCGGTTGTGCAATGGGTAACTCCATCAGGAAATCTAAAAACAGGTAATCTTGCGGTACTTCCTGCAAAGCAACAGCTCAAGGTAGTATTAAAAAATGGTCAGCTGCAGCGCATGAATCTAGGTATTTTACTCATGCACCTATTTTTAACAGCAATTTTTGTTATTTTACCTGCCCAGCTCATTACAAAAGGATTGCCACTGACCTCACATTCAGGAACCTATTTAATATTATTGTTAGGTAGTTTCGTTGCGATGTTACCCGCACTAATTTGGGTAGAAAAGAATAAAGCCCATAAAATTGGATTTTCAATCTCAGTATCATTGCTTGTCATTGCTAATTTACTGATGGGACTGTCTGATGATCTAACCGGTTTATTGATTGGTTTGGGAATCTTTTTCCTTTCATTCAATTTTTTGGAAGCTAGTTTGCCTGCAATAGTTTCTCGTTTATGTTCAGAAGACAATCGTGGAACTGCGATGGGAGTATATTCAACAAGTCAGTTTAGTGGTGCATTTCTTGGCGGAATAATCGGCGGTTTAATTTTACAATATAGCAACTACCAATGGGTATTCCTAAGTCTCGCATGTTTATCACTCATTTGGTTAATCGCCATTCGTGGAATGACATCACTTGTTGATTAAGTAGTTGTAACAAAGATTAGACAATTTCGTACAAAACTACAGGTGAAAGGCTCTTCTTTTTGTTTCATAAAATGTTATCCTATACCCGTTCTATACAAAACATTCAAACAACTAACAAACAGGAGTAGCGAATGGCCAGTCGAGGTGTTAATAAAACAATTCTGGTAGGAAACTTAGGCCAGGATCCAGATGTTAAATACATGCCTAATGGTGACGCAGTTGTAAATATTACTATTGCTACCAGTGATACATGGAAGGATAAGGCAACCGGAGAGAAACGAGAAAAGACAGAATGGCACCGTGTTGTCATGTTTCGTCGTTTAGGTGAAATAGCTGGTGAATACTTGAGAAAAGGTTCTAAGGTTTATATTGAAGGTAAATTACAAACACGCAAATGGCAAGGGCAGGATGGAACTGATCGCTATACAACTGAGATAGTTGCCAATGAAATGCAGATGTTAGATTCTAGAGGAAGTCAGGGTTCATCAGACGGTGGCGGTTATTCAGCAAAGCCAGCAGCCCAACAACCTGCTGCACCAACAACTCCATCAGTAGAGGCTACACCAGCAGTTGATACAAGCTTTGATGATGATATACCTTTTTGAGATCGATATAAGACATAGAATGTAACGTTTAATGTTAATATAATCTAAAGCCCTTATTTTAGAGGGCTTTTTTATGCTCAAATTAAATATAGCCAATTTTTAATGTAACGTTTTAATTGGTACTGTCAACTTGTCGACTACATTCCAAAGTATGAGATAATCTGAGTATGAAATATAATAAAATGTACTCGGGTTATCGCTACCCATCCCAGGTTATCAGTCATACCGTACCCAAAACATTCACTGCGTTCATGGGGCAAGCTTTACCCAAAACATTCACTGCGTTCATGGGGCAAGCTTTACCCAAAACATTCACTGCGTTCATACCCAAAGCAGTCGTTTCACTCCTGGGGCAGGCTCTGGGGCAAGCTTTACCCAAAACATTCACTGCGTTCATGGGGCAGGCTCTGTCCAAAATTTCGAATAGGACAAAAACGGTTACCATTCTTCGCCTGGGTTTTATAAGTTGACAATATCATTAGGACAGATAATTTACTCCTTGTTACACTCCTAGCACAAATGTTGTTGTTTTCTTTCCGCTATGGTAATTTGTCAAAGACATTTATCATAAAGTGGAGTAAATAGTATGAATAAAGCTATAAAGAGTATGAATACCAAATCCATTGTCTCATCGCATATGATGTACGCAGTGCTGATCGCAGTGGCACTCGTCGTGGGATCTTGGAACAACACTGCTTTGGCCAAATCGTATCGCAACGTGGATTGTTCTTGCGATCCATCTAGTTCTGACAATACCGACTGGAAGGATGCTAAGGAATACAAGGTGTGCACTTGTTATGATAAATATACGCTCAAACCAATGGCCACAAAGGAGTTCAGGTTTCGGTGTAAGCACAAAAATGCACAAGGTTACGAGAAACCGAAGATATATAGTAGAGGGGGGAGTAAAACAACCTGTACCGCGATCGTCCCTAACCTAAAAGAGACTTACAAGTCTCAATCATGCACAAACTGGAGATTATCAAACAGGAAAGAGATTAAGTTAAAAGTCACCTGCTTTAACAAAACAGAAGAGCCTGAGGATTAAGACTAACCAGCTCAAAGCTGCCTCTGTTGATCAATGATCACGGTAGGCAGCGCCTCCAGCACAGATCCGGGCGGGCACAACTTGTAGTGGCTTGGTGATTTAAATCTTCTCATTTGTCTTTCCTGTTGCCGGGTTGGTTGATGAGAGTTTTCTGATCTATTATTCTCGTACTGCTCTGTAATGTGAGTTAGAGATGGAGCAATATCACACAATGCAGCTTGATAACTCCTGAGTTTATCGGTAACAACTTTCCACGGTTTTGAAGATTGCCCTGTTAAGAGTTTTCTAAAAAATCTTAGTGCAGCGTTTTTATTTCTTCGGCTTTGGACAAGTATATCAATGACATCACCATACCCAGAACAATCGCTTCGCTCATACCCAAAGCAGTCGTTTCACTCCTGGGGCAGGCTCTGGGGCAAGCTTTCTTGATCAACTGCTAGCCAGAGATATTGACGCTTACCACCAATTGAAACAAACACCTCATCCAGATACCAAATATCACCCAATCTACCCTGTCTTTTACGAAGAGATTTGCTGTATTTCTGTAGAGATTTTAAACACCAACGTCTGATGGATTCATAGGATGTCTGAATACTTCTGACTGCAAGAAGTTCTTCAATATCTCTGAAACTCAATGTGAATCGGTGATAAAGCCAGAAAGCTTGCCCCGTGAAACGTTTTGGGTAAAGCTTGCCCCGTGAACGCAGTGAATGTTTTGGGTA
>JAAGZM010000903.1 GCA_024206355.1 Gammaproteobacteria bacterium
CTTTATCCTGTTGCAAGCAAACGCTCGGCTGGAGATACACTGCTATTTGCAAAGAAAGCACATCTTATAGAAGATCTTGCTGAATTTGATTTTTCTCAAGTTGATATTGCATTATTTAGTGCTGGAGGGTCTATTTCAAAAGAATACGCACCCCTAGCTGCTGCAAAAGACTGTATTGTTATCGATAATACTTCTGAATTTCGAAATGAAGATGATATTCCTCTTATTGTTCCAGAAGTTAATCCTGATGCAATTGCTGACTATACAAACCGCAATATTATCGCCAATCCTAATTGCTCAACGATTCAGATGCTGGTTGCTTTAAAACCGATTCATGATACTTTTGGAATCAAAAAGATAGATGTCAGTACTTATCAGTCTGTTTCTGGTAGCGGAAAATCAGGAATTAATGAACTTGCTGGTCAAACGGGTAAATTACTTAACGGTCTAAAAGTCGAACCAGAAGCATTCTCTCAGCAAATAGCTTTCAATGTATTACCTCAAATTGATGTATTTATGGAAAATGGTTTTACTCGTGAAGAAATGAAGATGATTTGGGAAACGAGAAAGATTTTTGGAGATAATGACATTATTGTTAATCCAACAGCTGTTCGAGTGCCCGTTTTTTATGGACATTCAGAAGCAATTCATATTGAAACTAAAAAGCCAATAACTCGAGAGGCAGCATTAAATTTATTAAGATCTGCTGAAGGCGTAATTGTTGTTGATTCACCCGAGAAAGAACTGTTTGCGACCCCTGTTACTCACAGCGCTGGAAAAAATGCGGTATTCGTCAGCAGGGTTCGTGAACAGCTAGATTGTGATACAGGTCTAAACTTATGGGTTGTTTCTGATAATATTCGCAAAGGAGCAGCGTTAAATAGTGTACAAATTGCTGAAAAACTGATACAAAGCTATTTGTAAAAACAAGCTACTGAATTATTATTAACAATATTTTAAGATGTTATCGTAAATGCTTGTTTTTACTGATATGATTAGTATGGAATATAACCTACAAGATGGTATGGAATATAACCTACAAGAACGTTCAGTTAGTCAACTAAAAGGGATTGAAAACAATGGTTCGTAAGTTTCTGCTTGTGTTTTGTTTAGCTACTACCTCTACAACTCTCATGGCACTAGGTCTTGGTGAGATTAAACTAAAGTCTGGTTTAAATCAGCCTCTTGATGCTGAAATCGTAATGATTTCGGTGCGAGGTGAAAGTAATGAGCAGTTAATAGGTAGTTTGGGATCAAATATTGATTTTGAACGTTCAGGAATTGACCGCCTATTTTTCTTAACAAAAATTCGTTTTCAGACAATCACCAAGCCAAATGGTCAGAAAGTATTACATTTATCGACTAAAGAAGCAGTCAAAGAACCTATTCTTAACTTTCTTGTTAAGCTTGAATGGCCTAGTGGTCGTTTATTAAGAGAATATACTTTATTTCTTGATCCTCCTATATTTGATGATGCTCCAGAAGCTATGGTCACTCCAGCAGTTACAGATGTTCGCACAGTAACTCCAGCTCCAGCTCCAGCTCCAACAAGAAATCAAACAACAACCAGTATAAATGTTGTAGAAAAGTCTCAGTGGGAAGGTGAAGTTTATGGACCAACTTCTAAAACTGATACTTTGTGGGGTATTGCTTCTAAAGTAAGGCCTGATCGATCCATTTCAATGCAACAGGCGATGGTGACAATTTTTGAAGCTAATCCTGATGCATTTAAGCGTGGAAACATTAATAACCTGAAAAGAGGTGCAGAAATACGAGTACCTGATAGTGAAACTTTTAACCAAATACCACAGAGAGAAGCATTAAAAATGATTGCTGCTCATAATGAAAGTTGGAAATCAGGTAAAAGACCAGCGCCAAGAGTAGTAATGGACACGAGTAATGAAGACACTTACAGTCGTCCAAGTGAGAAAACAACTACTGATTCAGGTCGACTTTCATTGTCTGCCGATGATTCTGAAATAGGCTCAGGAGGTAGTTCTGCATCAGATATCATCTATGAAGAAGAAAATGAAGTACTCAAGCATGAAAATGAAATGCTGCAACAGCAATATCAAACTGATGCTGAAAGAATAGCGAATTTAGAACGTTTACTCGAACTTAAAAGTGAACAGCTCGCTATGATACAAGACAGAAATGAAATTGTAGCGGCTGAAGAAAGTGACACTGTCGAAACTTCCGAAGTTGCAGAACAGACTTTGACTACAATAGCTAAAGAGGAAAAAGTATCAGCTCCTATTGAAGAGATTACACCTGCTCCTATGCAACCAAAAACTGAAAAAAGTATTGTTGATGGTGTAATGGATGGTAGCTACAACCTGTATTTAATTATCGCAGGTAGTGTAATTTTACTACTTATCATCATCTCTATTTTTAGACGACGCAGCCAAGATATTACCTATCAGAATGATGAAAGAGTTACATTTAACCAGTCAGAAGCAGGTTCTAGTGTTTCTCAAGTTAGTGATGATTTAGCAGAAGCCGCTGATGATGTTCTTGCTGGGAAAGAATCAGAAGAGCTTGAAAAAATCGATAATGGAGGAATAACTGATTCTGCCGATCCATTAGGTGAAGCAGATATATATATTGCTTATGGAAAATTTGATCAGGCTGAATCTCTGCTTATCTCCGCAATTGAGAACAATCCTGAACGTATGGAGCTAAGTATCAAATTACTTGAATGTTATGCTGAAATGGATGCTAAAGAAAAATTTGAGCAGCTAGTTGTCGCAATCACAGATAACATAGATTCAGATTATGAATTACGAAATAACATTGAAGATCTTTATCAAACAGCTTGGCCTGAAGATGAACTGTTTAGCGTTAAACTTCAGCAAGAAGACGATATTAATGAAGAACCTGAATTAGCTGATGACTCATCTAATGACGAAGTTGCAGATGATGATTCTGATGCAACTGACGCAGATGATGATTCTGATGCAACTGACGCAGATGATGAAGACACAATTGCTCTAATTGACGATCTTGAAGAGCTTCCATCAACTGAAGATGTGTTCGGTGATGATGAAGTTGAGGATGAATACGAGTTTGGCGATGACTCTGTTCAAGAAGATGAAGAGAACGATGTTGAAACTCAGTTAGATTTAGCTCGTGCATATATTGAGATGGGTGATAAAGAAGGAACTCGAGAAATTATCGCTGAAATAATGGAAATAGGTACTGATAAACAACGCGAGGAAGCTCAAAAAATTCTTGACTCCCTTAATTGAACAAGATAACTCGACTCAAGGACTTCTAAAATCCGAACGTATTGTGCTCGGTGTTGAATATGATGGAAGTTCATACCATGGCTGGCAGCGACAATCACATGCTGCCAGTGCTCAAAGCACACTCGAAGAAGCTCTGTCTTCAATAGCCGATCAAAAAATTGAAGTCACTTGCGCAGGAAGAACCGATAGCGGTGTTCATGCGACGTCTCAGGTAGTTCACTTTGATTCTACCAATATACGTCCTGAGAAGGCATGGCTAAAAGGAACAAACAGTCTCTTACCTCGATCAATATCCATTCAATATGCACAAAAGGTTAGTGAAAATTTTCATGCGCGTTTCAGTGCAACGAGTCGTAGCTATATTTACATTATTGATAATAGTCACGTTAGACCAGCTATCATGGGCCAAGGCCTTACATGGTATAACAAACGACTTGATGTAGATAAAATGGATGAAGCCTGTGAGTATTTTCTTGGCGAACAAGATTTTAGTTCGTTTCGTTCTTCACGATGTCAAGCTAATTCTGCTAACCGATGCATAACAAACCTAAGTTGCCGAAGGCTAGATAATTATGTGGTTATTGAAATCTCCGCCAATGCATTTTTACATCATATGGTAAGGAACATTGTTGGGGTTTTATTCGAAATCGGGGATGGTAGAAGAAAAGATGAATGGGTTAAAGTGGTTATAGATAGGAAAGATAGAACTAAATCAGGCGTAACTGCACCTGCTTTTGGGCTTTATTTAGTTGGTGTAACTTATCCAGAAGAGTTTAATATACCAAGTAATATGAAGGCGCCAATGTTCTTGCAACAAATTTTATCAATTAAATAAATAACAAAGGTTCTCTCAGCGTCAATCAGTTGTTAGAATAGCCACATATTTTTAGTACTTTTAATTATTATTATAGCAACGGGACAATATAAATGAACTGGCTAGATCGATTGATACCAGGAAAACAATCCTCTAAGGATGGTCATAGACATTCTGTACCAGAAGGTTTATGGACTAAATGTACAGCCTGTCATGCAGTACTCTATCGCTCTGAATTAGAACGAAACCTTGAGGTCTGTCCTAAGTGTGATCACCATATGCGTATTACGGCAAGAAAGCGTATTGATGCTCTATTAACTCCTGAAACAACTGAAGAGCTTGGTCCAGATTTAGAACCGGTTGACTCACTTAAGTTTAAAGATAGTAAGCGTTACAAAGATAGAATCACTGCTGCTCAGAAAACAACAGGTGAGAAGGATGCTTTAATTGTTAAACACGGCGAACTGAATGGTCAACCTGTAGTGGTAGCTGCCTTTGAATTTAGTTTTATGGGCGGTTCAATGGCATCTGTTGTTGGTGAAAAATTTGTTCTTGGTGTCAATCGTGCAATAGAGGAGGGTGTTCCGATGATCTGCTTCTCTTCAAGTGGTGGAGCAAGAATGCAAGAAGCGTTGTTTTCATTGATGCAAATGGCTAAGACTAGCGCCGCGTTAGCTCGATTATCTAAAAATGGCATTCCTTTTATTTCAGTATTAACCGATCCAACAATGGGTGGTGTTTCTGCAAGTCTTGCTATGCTTGGTGATATTAATATTGCTGAACCCAAAGCATTAATTGGTTTTGCTGGCCCTCGTGTAATTGAACAGACGGTTCGTGAAAAATTACCGGAAGGCTTTCAACGCAGTGAGTTTTTGCTTGAGCATGGTGCTGTAGATATGATTGTCTCTCGACTTGAGATGAAAGATAAATTAACCGCCATCTTAGGAAAATTA
Source organism: Gammaproteobacteria bacterium (assembly GCA_024206355.1). Classification (GTDB taxonomy): domain Bacteria; phylum Pseudomonadota; class Gammaproteobacteria; order Enterobacterales. The sequence continues at coordinate 5,016 of JAAGZM010000903.1, forward strand.
TTAAAGACTCCTGAGGCAGTTGTACTCACTTAGTCATTCATTCAACTAAAGTATGTCAAAAACATTTGAACAATGGCTTACATGGATGGAAAGCTGTCATCCAGTTGAAATAGAGCTCGGTCTAGATCGTTGTCACCGAGTTCTCGAACGCTTACTTAAAAATAATCTAGCCATGCCAGTGATTACTGTTGCAGGTACTAACGGCAAAGGTTCTACTGTATCTGTACTCGAAGCACTGGCATTACA
>JAAGZM010000904.1 GCA_024206355.1 Gammaproteobacteria bacterium
AATCAAGGGCAGTTACCGCGTCATGATGCGGTTCGGGCTGAGGAGTTTATTAACTATTTTAATTATGATTTTGCTCCACCTGCGAATAATGAAACACCTTTTGCTGTTCACAGCGAGATGATGAGGTCACCTTGGGGTGAGGATAGTTATTTGTTGCAATTGGGCATTAAGGCTTGGGAGCCTGCTATGCAACAGCGGCCTGATGCAAATTTGGTGTTTTTGTTGGATGTATCTGGTTCGATGAACTCTGCTGATAAGCTCGGTTTATTGAAGAAGTCTTTGGCCTTGTTGACCCGTCAGTTGAGTACTAATGATCGTATTTCCATGGTGGTTTACGCTGGGGCTTCTGGTATTGTTTTAGAGCCTACTCCTGGTAATCAAACTGCTCAAATTGAGTTGGCTTTACAACGTCTTCAAGCTGGTGGCTCTACTAATGGTGCAGCGGGTATTAAGCTTGCTTATCAGTTGGCTGAACAATCTTTTATTAAGGATGGTATTAATCGTATCTTACTAGCGACCGATGGGGACTTTAATGTTGGTACTACTAATTTTGAATCTTTGATTGATTTGGTTGAGGAGAAACGTAAGTCTGGCATTGCTCTTTCTACTCTG
>JAAGZM010000905.1 GCA_024206355.1 Gammaproteobacteria bacterium
AGATGTAAAGATAGGTGCACTAGTGATCGCAGTGAGGAAGTAGAGGGCAAGTTACTTAGGGGCGTTAGGAGTAAAATTCGGATGGGAATATCGTCATGATTACTGCATTCAAACCCGGTACATTGTATAAGTTATCACCCAAACACTATAACTTCCTTGCTGGTGACAATCGTATATTTTTATGCACTAAAAAAATGTATTGTCCGATTGTAGATGTAGATGATGCATTCAACTACACGACCCATAAAGTCCATCTGTTAATTGATGTGGAGTCAGGTGGTTTATGGGAATCTGACCCCAACAAACAGGAATATGAGGAGTATTTACAATGAATCACAGGGTGACAAATAGACTTAAATACAATGAGTTTGTGCCCCATGCACCTGATGCACCAGGGCTGACAGCACGCATCAATCACAGTACATCAAGCTGTAAAGGGAACTCACGTAGCCTAGCTGTGTGGATGAATAACGATGGTACACTGGGTGCTAAGTGCCACAGATGTGGCGCTACGGGCTTCTCTAAGGGCCACAAGCCCAGTGGATTCAAGACAAAGAGCAAGAAGGTTAACTATGAAGTACCCTCAGATATTGAATACGATTGGGCTAAATGGTGTGTTAAATCCATAGCTTACATGACAAAGTTTGGGTTCACTCAAGAAGACACTTTGCTTTATGGTATCGGATGGAGTCCTGAAATGAATCGTTTGATATTTCCTGCAACTAACTTGGGAATGCAAGCACCAGGATGGCAAGCAAAGAGTTTTGGAATAGGCACACGTTACATCACATCTACTCGCTTTCCGAAGTTCATGTATACACATATTCCCATACAATCAAGCGCAGTGATTATAGTCGAGGACTTGCTCTCAGCTATTAGAGCACACAAGGTACTATCATCATTTGCTGTACTGGGTACAGGTATCAGTGATCAAATGATAACAGAACTCAGGAGTAACTACAGTGTATTCTATATATGGTTAGATAACGATAACCCAACAGTAAGAGCACAACAGCTAAAGATGCAGAATAAACTGGCTTTATTTGGTAAAGCACATATCATAAAATCTGATAAAGAACCCAAGGAATGTACTCCTACGGAGATTAGGAGCATCCTGGATGCGACTAATTGTGTTGTAAACACGACTTTTTAATAGCATTACTGAACTATTTAGGTTTTTATATGTCAAATAATATTTATTATATATATATTATAAGTTATATATAATATAATAGATATATTATATAAGTTATATATTATATATATGATATTATTAATCAAACAGGAGAAATAAAATGAACGACAAAGAAACGATTAAAAAACAGCAAGCACAGCTAGAAGCGTGGGAGAAATTAGTTAATAACTATATCATCGGTAATTATACCCGCCCGAGGTCATACTGCCCATCGGCATGCCCGCATGATACAAACTACTGGGAGATGTGCTACTGCTGCGATGTGGAGTATTTCGAAGCTGGTATCAAACGACTCAAAGCAATGGGAGAAATGGAATGAATAAAATGAGATGCTCTACGTTTTGGGCAAAGATTTATATCGCTGGTCCAATTGATAAGATTGAACAGACATGCAGAGAATGGTGTTTGATAGGTGCTTGCGTCACAGTAACGCCCACCAACTACATTTACACAATGGGCGAAGAGAGCGGTGCAGAGATAGGCTTAATCAACTACGCACGTTTTCCAAAGAAGCCTAAAGACATTATCGATCAAGCACAAGAGCTTGGGCATGAACTTATGGAAAAATGCTGTCAAGGTAGTTTTACTATAATGACACCAGACGATACACTCTTCTTTTCGCGCAGAAGTGAGGCTGAAAAGAAATAAAATGAATAAATTTATAAGAGAATTGTTTTGCCGGCATAAATGGTCTTATGCAACACATGTTATAGGGGTACGAATTTGTCTTAAATGCGGGAAGGTACAAGAATGAATAAAGAAGCAAGAATAAAAGAACTCGAAGCGCAATGCAATGCAATGCAGGCTGAAATAGCTGATCTACGCGCATCAGAACTTGAAGTGTGGACTCCGCCCAATTTTGGTCCGTACAGCTTTAACGGTGATTTATCAATGGG
>JAAGZM010000906.1 GCA_024206355.1 Gammaproteobacteria bacterium
AACTGCGGGTTTGGAGTGGCGTATACAGCCTACAATTGTTACTCTATAACTATCGAATTTGATCAGTCCCAATTATTTTAATTGCTAGTAAACTTTTATGTACTTTTTACCTTTGATATACCAGTGTTTTCTTATTATTTCTTTGTTAATGACCATTGCATCTCACGGTTATGATCAAACGCTTGCTTTTAGTAATAGTGATAAGTTAGTGACTATCAATAATGGCAAGTTAAATGATGTTGACGTGCTCGTAAATAATCGAATAATCGTTAAAGCGGATCAAAAACTCAGTAAAAGAAAAATAGCAAGCTTTCATGTTGAGATAACTGATGTCACTCCTATTTATCAGGGTAAGAACTTTACTTTTTATTTAATAAAAATATCCTCTGTAAGTTTGTTGTCACAAGTAATTCAGACATTGTCTGGGCAATTTGGTATACAGCTAGTACAACCAGATCTTTTACAACTTATCCATAAAAACAGTGCTGATAGTAGCAAACCTTTAGGCACTGTATTTCCTCCCTATATTAACATGTATCATATTAAAAAATTGTGGCAAACCACTAAAGGGGCAGGAGTAAAAATAGCGATCATTGATGATGGTTTTGCTCTATCTCACCCAGAGTTTAATGTCCTAAAGGTTGATTTTTCCTATGATGTCAGCCAAAAAAAGTTATCTTCATTGCCTGTTTTAGCATTAGATACTCATGGTACTAAAGTGGCAGGGGTTATTTTTGCTCAGCATGATGCTCAAGGTATTGAAGGCATTGCTCCAGAAGCCAGCTTTATTGCCATCCGTCAACCTGATACTTGGACATCAAATACCTTATTAAGTTTTCAAGTAGCCAAATTAGCAGGAGCCGATGTTATTAATTGTAGTTGGCATTCTAGTTATTTATTGCAACCTATTAAAGATGTTATTGATGATTTAAGTTTTCATGGTAGAAATGGTAAAGGTATCGCCGTGGTGATTTCGGCAGGTAATAACAATCAAATTATTACTAGCGGCAGCTCAGAAGCTGCCATAGCCAGTGCCATTGTGGTAGGTGCGGTGGATGAGTTAACAAATAAAAAATTAAACTTTAGTAATTATGGGCAAAGTGTCGATTTAATGATCTATGCTAAAGCGGTAAAGTCAACCATTGTTGGTGGTGGTTATGGTACTTTTTCAGGAACCTCTTTGTCTGCTGCTATTGTCTCTGGTTTAGCGGCGTTAGCTATCGCCGAACAACCCCAGATAAAGTTAAATCAATTAGTGGATAAGTTAATTCAATTACAGCATAATTGAGGCAATTATGAGTAGTAGATTTGTTCATTGAAATCTGCTGGCAAGTATATTTTTCATACTAAAGATTTTAATGCGATTGCCAGTTGAATCTAGGAATAGTTATAAAAAATGAGTAAGTTAAGTAATAGTCAAAATAATTTATTGCAAGGCGATGATTTGTCTATGTTTAGTGATTTAGATGTTAAATATACCATTTCAAGTCGCTCTTGGTTAAATAAAATGACTATTGAGGATTATGTTAAAAAATTCTTCCCTTATATTAAGTTGGATCAAGTTGAAAGTTTGTTTGGTTTTTCTGATCAGGTTTCTATGCTGTACGGAGGCAGAAGTATAACGCCGCAAAGTTTATTAAGTAAAGGAAACGTGGCGGAAATCTATAACTCTAAATTGGGCTTATCATTAACCTTAACCAATCATTTTTTTGATGAAGAAAGTTATCAAAATTCCTACGATTTGTTATCAGAGCATCACAAGGAAGGTAACTCTGTTGTCTGTGAAAATGATGAATTAGCCAAAAGAATTAAACAAGACTTTCCTTTGTATAAAACTAAAGCAAGTTTAATAAAAAATTTAAATAGTTATAAAAAAGTAGTCGCGGCGTTAGATATTTATGATCATGTCGTTATTCCTATGGATCTGAATGATGATGACGACTTTTTGCAATCACTGCCCTCTAAAGATCGGATTATAGTTTTTGGCAATGGTAATTGTGCTTATAATTGTCATGCTAGAATTTGCTATAAACATATCTCTAAGAAGATTACAGGGCTTAAAGGCTTAAAGCATTCATGCTCTAAACAGATTTCACCGCGAGAAAAACTGGGACATATCTTTTTTGATCTTAAAAAATTAAAGGATTTTGGTTTTACGCACTTTAAATTAGTACCTAGTCCAGTCACATTGAAGGCAGAAAAAAAAGCACAGAAAAATGAGAGAATATTTTTAGATGTGATCAAAACTTATAAAGAGTCTGTTTATATTTATTCATTTCCAAAATCTGGTAGGACATGGTTTAGATATATACTGGCAAATTATCTTAACCTGTATTTTGATTTAGGGATTAATATCGATCTACACACTATGTTTACCTTGATCCCTAATGACGGAGCAGGAGCATTAAAAGGGATCGGTGCTTATAAATATGTGCAGGATAGCCGCTTTCCTGCGATCATAGCCTCCCATAAAACACTTAACCTATCAAAAACTAATACGAATAAAGTTATTTTATTACGACAAGTTTATGATGTGATGGTATCAGATTACTTTCAACATGTTCATTTACTTAATAAGTTTAAAGGGACTATTTCAGAATTCATCAGATCAAAGAACTCATCTTTGTATGGTTATTGTAAATTTATCAACAGTATCAACAGTATTGAAAATAAAGGTAATAATTTATTCATAAGTTATGAAAGCATGCATGAAAATATTACCGATGTGATTGAGCAATCGTTGACTTATCTAGATATTCCCATTGACCGTAACATAATAAATGAGTCTGTCGCCTTATCAACATTTGATAAAATGAAAAAATCAGAGCAAGAAAATGGTTTGGCGGGAAGAGCACCTCAACAATATTGTAGTAACGGGGCAAGGATCAGACAAGGTAAAGTGAACAATTACCGACATTATTTGAGTAAAACAGATATCGAGTATATCGAGTTTTTCTGCACAAAGAATCTTACCGATAGCAGCAAGATACTGCTTGGAAAAATGAATATCGACTATGTCCTTGAAGGAAAATTACAACACAATGATAACAGATAATGATGCTAACAGCTTACTAGAGAAAGATGTTGATTTTTCACTAGAGGACGACTTTGAAAGCAATTTTAGTAGTGTCTATAGTAGCAATGTAGCAAAACTCTTAAAGTCTCTTAATATTTCCTTGATGGCTTCTTCCTATCAAGCGCAAAGAGTTTTTTTTGTCAGAACAGATGGACAGGAAGTAAATACAAACTTTATCCCTTTCAAAAGACCTATGGGTATTGCTGCCCACGGAGACACTATTACCTTAGGTACTTTTGATCGGGTTATTAAATTTGTCCGTAATGATGGTGTCATAGAGCATCTTGACGATAATAGTAAGCTAGACGCTTGTTTTACTCCTTCGGCAATGCATATCACGGGTATGATCAATATTCATGATATTGCTTACGGTGAAGATGCTTTATATATTGTCAATAGTGCCTTCTCCTGTATAGGTAAAATTATTTCAGAGTATAGCTTTGAGGTTGTCTGGAGCCCCCCTTTTATTAGTGAGTTAGTACCAGAAGATAGATGCCATTTAAATGGTATGGCATTAAAAGACGGGCGACCAAAATATGTTACGGCCTTTAGTCAGTTTGATAGTAAAGGCGCTTGGAAAAAAAATAAGCAAGCCAGTGGCGTATTAATAGATATTAATAGCAATGAAATACTTGTAGATAATTTATTTATGCCGCACTCTCCTCGCTATAAAAATGGCAAAGTTTATTTTTGTGAATCAGCATACGGAGCGGTTTTTAGTTATGACGTGCTAACTAGGGAAAAGTGCTTGCTTGTAACTTTACCAGGTTATACCAGGGGTATTGATTTTTATGGCCCACTGATGTTTGTTGGCTTATCAAAAGTTAAATGCCAGAAAGAAGAAGAAAAACTGCCGTTACCCTTGTCTGATCAGGAAAC
>JAAGZM010000907.1 GCA_024206355.1 Gammaproteobacteria bacterium
GCTAATCTAAATTCATAAATTTTTTGTTCAGCGAAGAGCGACATAGTTTCTGAAGCTGATAATAAGGTATCACAATCACCTTTATCACCATACAACAATTCACGTTCTGAAAAACCTTTTTGATTCGCCACACTTCTTATTTGATCACTAGCTTCTTGAATCAAAAGTGGTTCGTCTCCTGAAACAAGGTAGACAGGAAGGAAATATTCACTTAGGTGCCGTGAAAGCTGTTCTATTTTAAGTTTCATTGAGCTACCGAGCGATTATCAATTAATTGGCGCAGAAACTGTTCAACCATTCGCTGTGATAATTCATTCGTCATTTCAGAAGTTAGTATTTCTAACTCCTTATCATGGGCAAGATTGTTTGTACTTTTATAACGATAATCTCTTTGCACAGAAAAGTGATTTTGTTGTTCCTGCTTATCTTGAAGATGCTTGTTTTGGGAGTGACGGCCTTGGAAATAAAAATTAGCATCAACAGTTATGATTGTCTCGTATTCAGCAGGACGTCCATTGATATCAACAGAAATGACAGTTTTTTTTGTTTTAATATTGATTATACGAATGCCATTTCTTTCCCCTTCATTCACGACAGATGGAGCAGCAGTGCTCACTGAATAAAGACTGAGCTTTTTTCTGATGTTGCGTTCAAGATCACCATAAGGATTTTCACTCAATAAGAATACTGACTGTCCCTCAAGCGACTCAAAGCCGCTACCTCTTAGCTTAAAGCCACAGCTAGATAACAGTAACAGTAACAGTGATGTAAAAAATATCACCCCTGCTGTTGTAAATGACTTAATGGCTTTCCTATTCATATCGACAACTTATCTCTTTTTAATTAACAACGATATTCACTAACTTACCTGGAACATAAATAACTTTGCGAACATTTTTGTCTTCTGTAAAACGAAGCACATTCTCATCAGCAAGGGCCTGAACCTTCACTGATTCAGCATCAAGGTCCGCTTGTATACTCAGTCGTGCTCGTAGTTTACCATTCACTTGAACAACGATGGTTATCTCATCAGTCTCTAACGCAGATTCATCATGAACAGGCCAACTAACATCAACCAAGTCGCTTGAATTACCCAATTCAACCCACAGCGTTTGACAGATATGAGGAACAATTGGTGATAATAACAATACCGCTGTTTGTAGCGCATCCTGTACCAATGCTCGTTGTTGGACCGTTGATGCTGCAAACCGACTGACGTCATTAAGAAGTTCCATTACTGCTGAGATTGCAGTATTAAAGGTAAATCGTCTATCAATATCATCAGTGACTTTTTTAATGGTTTGATGGGTTTTCTTGCGTAACTCTTTGCTCGCTTTATCGAGCAGTTTTACATCGATTACCTCATCAACAAGACCTTCAGTTTTGTGACTATAAACAAGTCTCCAAAGACGACGTAAAAACTTACTCGATCCTTCAACACCTGTATCAGACCATTCTAATGATTGTTCTGGAGGAGCAGCAAACATCATAAACAGCCGAACGGTATCAGCTCCATATTTTTCAATCAGCTCTTTAGGATCAACTGTATTGCCTTTCGACTTAGACATTTTAGCACCATCTTTTAGTACCATACCTTGTGCTAACAGTCTTTCAAATGGCTCATTAGATTTGAGCATTCCCATGTCGCGCATTAATTTATGAAAGAATCTGGAATAGAGTAAGTGAAGGATCGCGTGCTCGATACCACCAATATACTGATCCACTGGTAGCCAATAGTCTGCCCGGTCATCTAGCATCGAATCATTATTGTCGGAACTACAAAAACGTGCGTAATACCAACTTGATTCCATAAATGTATCAAAGGTATCGGTTTCATATTCTGCAGCTTCACCCGTTTCTGGATCAGTCATTTCATAAAATGAAGGCATGCTCTTAATCGGCGAACCAACACCTTCAAATTTGATGTCTTTGGGTAGTACTTTTGGTAAATCAGTTTCAGGAATTGGCACAGCCGAACCATCTTTACGATTGATGACCGGAATTGGTGCTCCCCAATATCGTTGCCTCGAAACACCCCAGTCTCTTAAACGATAATTAATGGTTTTCTCGCCCTTACCTTCAGCCGTTAACTTTTCATTAATAGCTGCGAATGCTTTCTCGAAATCAAAACCATCAAATTGATCAGAATTAACCAGTAAACCTTTTTCTGTATAAGCAGCCTTAGACAAATCACACTCAATATCAGAACCTTCAGCAGGTTCAATCACCTGCATGATAGGCAATTCATATTTAGTCGCAAATTCCCAGTCACGCTGATCATGACCTGGAACAGCCATAATAGCTCCTGAGCCATAATCAATTAACACAAAATTCGCCACCCAAATAGGAACTTCCTGTCCTGTCAAAGGATGAATAGCTTTTAAGCCCGTATCCATGCCCTTCTTTTCCATTGTTGCCATATCTGCTTCAGCAACTTTCATTTGACTACAGCTTTCAATAAAGGCTGCAAGCTCTTCATTCTGTGCAGCCATTTCTGTCGCTAAAGCATGTTGTGGAGCAATTCCAACATAGGAAACACCATACAAGGTGTCAGGCCGAGTAGTATAAACCTCTAGCAGCTTTGAATGATCCTTAACACTAAAACGCAAATTGGTGCCTTCTGAGCGACCAATCCAATTGCGCTGCATTGTCTTAACCTGTTCAGGCCAATGTTCAAGTTCATCAAGTCCATCCAGTAATTCTTGTGCGTAATCCGTGATCTTCATAAACCACTGAGGTATTTCTTTACGCTCAACAAGTGCACCTGAACGCCAACCACGACCATCAATAACTTGCTCATTAGCAAGTACTGTCATGTCGATTGGGTCCCAATTAACCACTGCATTTTTCTTATAAACAAGTCCCTTACCAACCAGTTTAGTGAAGAACCACTGCTCCCATCGATAATATTCAGGATCGCAGGTTGCAAGTTCTCTTGACCAGTCATAACCGAAACCAAGACGTTGCAACTGACCACGCATGTAATCAATATTCTCTTTTGTCCAATTAGCAGGAGGAACTTTATTTTTAATGGCCGCATTTTCAGCAGGCAATCCAAATGCATCCCATCCCATAGGCTGCATAACATTCTTACCTTTCATGCGCTGGAATCTAGAAATTACATCACCGATACTATAGTTCCTGACGTGTCCCATATGCAGTTTTCCACTGGGATAAGGGAACATGCAGAGGCAGTAATACTTTTCCTTATCAGGATCTTCTACCGCTTTAAATGTTTGTTGTTCGTGCCAGTGCTTTTGGAGAGCTAGCTCCAATGACTCTGGATTATAATGTTCTTCCATTTGATAATATTTCTTGATCGGTTAATTAATGGCTGTAAGGATACCGAAGGCGGCTTATAACAACAATAGTTGAAGCTCTAGATCAACCGTATTTTTGAGTAGATTTTGTTTTTTATGTCGAAGATTTGTGATTAAAGTGTGAAACATGTATTTCCAAGTGGTAAAAGGATATGTTACCTTTTCGTTCTATGATGACTCAAAACAACAAAATTAATTCATGAGCACGACGCTTTCATACACTTTAGAATTCTTTTTATTGCCACCCGGCTCTACTTTGCTGTTGCTGTTTATTGCATTAATGATCTCACGTCGACTACCACTGATGAGCTTTTTCATCAGTTTAAGTGCAGTCCTTGTGTTAATTGTATTAAGTATGCCTATTGTTGCAAGACAACTACTTATTAATTTACAAGAATTTCCAGCCCTACAAATGACCGAGTTAACCAAAGGTCCATCTAATACCGCTATTGTTATTCTCGGTGGAGGTCGATATTCAGCAGCACCAGAATATGGCTACCGTGATGAAATTAGTCCTCATACCCTCACTAGGCTTCGATATGGCGCTGCATTAGCCAAAAAACTCAAACTGCCGATTGTACTTTCTGGGGGAAGAAGAAATGCTAATGCAACTTCCGAAGCCGTCATCATGAATCAGGTAATGGTGAATGTATTTAATATGAATCCTAGATACTTAGAAATTAATGGGATCAACACACATCAACAAGCTATTGCAGTTAAAGAGCAATTAGCTGAAACTGATTATAAGAATATTTATCTGGTAACACACGCTTGGCATATGAAAAGAGCCGTTACTGAATTTTCTCATCAGGGCTTTAAGGTTATCCCTGCTCCAATGGGATTTTCGGCAACCTCAAAAGCGCAATTTGAATTTTTGCCTTCTGCAGCAGCTCTGGCATCCACAAGCAAAGCATTGCATGAGTATTATGTTCTCTTTTATTTAAGGCTAACCCAGTAGATCATTCCATATTTCAATCACGAGTTCTGTATTTACCGGTTCCATCTGTTGTTTTGTCACTAAGTTCTTCTGATTTTGTATTGCATTATTATTCACCATACAACGTAATTCAGCATAGATAGGTACTAACTTTCTTAAGCGAGGCTCACTTACATGCTCGGAACGTGCTAAAAATGCTAATAACTCCGAAGTATTACTACTAATCACTAAATTAGGCTCAATAGCAGCAAGTTTAAGCACCAAATACTGTGTGATAAATTCAATATCGGCAATACCACC
>JAAGZM010000145.1 GCA_024206355.1 Gammaproteobacteria bacterium
TCAACTAACTGAACGATTTTACGATGATGAAGCGAGCTTTAATCATTCTGTAGAAAGCAATGTAAGCTATTTATTATCTAAAGCCGTGGAAGAACGTGGCAATGCAACATTTCTAGTTTCTGGAGGTTCTACCCCCGTATCTCTCTATCAGTCTTTATCTAACAACGATTTATTCTGGAATCAAATTCAGGTGGCTATGGTTGATGAGCGATGGGTTAAAACTGATGATGATTCTAGTAATGAACGATTGATACGCTCTACCTTATTACAAAATAATGCCAAAGATGCCAAATTAGTGACAATGAAAACAATGGCAAAACAAGCAACTGATGCTGAAAAAGAAATTAATCAAACTTATTCAAATCTTAACGTTCCCTTTGATGTAACCGTTCTAGGTATGGGTAGTGATGGCCATATGGCATCTTTATTTCCAGATTCTGATGGACTTGAAGATGCAGTTACTCAGTCAGGTACATTTTGCAAATCTATTAAGGCAGAAAATAATTATACCATCGGTGATGTTACAGAAAGAATGTCTCTGACATTACATGGATTATTACAAAGCAAAGTAATCTTTATTTTGCTTCGTGGTAGAGAAAAATTAATGACTTATAGAAAGGCGTTGCGAGGAAGCAACGTCTTTGAAATGCCTATCAGGGCAATTCTTCATCAAAAAGATATCCCGGTTATTGTCAATTGGGCTCCCTAGTTAATAAACAAAAATTGAAAATTACATATAAAATTAAATAAAATTTACAGAGGTAAAAAAAGATGAAAATTAGAATAGCAATTAACGGTTTTGGCCGAATCGGTAGAAATATATTAAGAGCCTGTTATGAAAATAATTACAATGATCAGATAGAAATAGTTGCGATTAATGATCTAGGTAAAATTGATTCTATGGCTCATTTACTACAATTCGATTCAGTTCATGGTCGATTTAATCAAGCAGTGTGTGTTGAACAAAATGTTATCAATGTAAATGGTGATCGTGTTCTTTATTGTAGCGAACGTAATCCTGAACAGTTACCTTGGAAAAATATGAATATCGATTATGTATTTGAATGCACAGGTTTATTTGCAAATAAAAAAGCTGCTTCCATGCACATAAAAGCAGGAGCAAGAAAAGTCATTGTTTCAGCACCAGCCAAGAATGCGGATGCAACAATCGTTCATGGTGTTAATCATGAGAACATCACTGCAGACATGACGGTAATATCTAATGCATCCTGTACAACTAACTGTCTTGCACCTGTTGCTAAAGTATTAAATGATGCTATTGGAATTGAACAGGGTTCAATGACAACAATACATGCAGTAACCAATGACCAGAACTTACTCGATCTTGATCATAGTGACAGTTATCGTGCAAGAGCAGCAACTAGTTCTATGATACCGACTAAAACTGGCGCTGCAGCAGCAGTAGGTTTGGTTCTTCCTGAATTAAAGGGAAAAATCGATGGTATGGCTGTCAGAGTTCCAACGCTTAATGTTTCCTTAGTGGATTTAAACTTTATTGCAAGCCGTGAAACAACGACTGATGAAGTGAATGCAATTCTGAAGGCTGCTTGTGAAGGTCCAATTGGGAAAATTCTTCATTACAATGAAATCCCTTTAGTTTCAATTGATTTTAATCACCAGACTGCATCGTCTATCTTTGATGCTACTCAAACTAAAGTAAATGGCAAGTGGGTCAAAATTATGGCCTGGTATGACAATGAATGGGGATTTTCAAACCGCATGCTTGATAATGCTTTAGCCATACATGCTGTTGAGAGTGAACAATTAAATAATGAAAATGCAACTGCAGCTGTAGAATCTATCGCAGCTTGTTAAAATTAATAAAAGTGGTCAGAGTCAATTGATTATAGATTTGGCTGATGAAATACACTGTAGGTCAATCAATTGACTCTGACCCCATTGATGTTCATTAATATGTGCACAGTTATTTGACGAATATTTAAACCTAGGAACCTCAGTTTACTTGACGGCAAAAGCCTTACATAGAATGACTATGAACGGCTTTCTATTCGGCGCCACTAAGCCTAAAACACACACACTCAAACGCGTCCAACTGAGGATTACAGGTTAAACAGATTAAAATCTGAGACGATAAACTTACCTTCTATTCCCACCTCAAAACCTTTAAACTACGAAAAATTGTTTTTTTATAAATTTTGATGAGAAAGAATAATATCAATATATTAATAGATATTTAGAAAAGTAGTGAGAATTACTAACAACTTATATAATAATTATTCTTATATTTATCAGGTAATCAAAAGTCATTCAACAAAAAATAATCATATCTCTTTGTTTTAAATGACATTTTAGTTATTAAAATAAACATTATACTATTTATTGAGCTGTTTGGCGTATTTCTTGCTCAGTGTTATAAAAAAGATAATATTTATAATAGATTATTACAATTTTGTTGAAGTTTTTAATGTCATTTTGTCTATTTTGGTGTCATTAAAAAGTTATAATAGCGTTGTTAAAATTAATGATATCGGGATAAGTCTGTGACAAACAAAAAACAAGTAATTGCACCTTTTATAATTCTATTTCTAGGAATAGGAGCATATGTCCTTTTTTCAAGCATGAAAAGACCACCAGAAGAAAAAGAAGAATTTGATAAAACACCTATCGTAGCAGTTGAGACTATTAGAATTGCTCCAATGACTCTTCAAGTAAACTCTTATGGTGTTGTAAAACCAAAATATGAAACAGAATTAGTAGCTCAAGTAAGTGGTCAAATTGTCGAATTATCAGATGCTTTCGTGCGAGGCGGATTAGTAAAAAAAGGCGAATTACTCGCAAGGATTGATCCCAACGATTATTCAGCAGCATTGATAAGTGCTCAAGCTACTATGGCATCAGCCCAAGCATCTTTGGAAACTGAGCAGGCTCACAGTAAAGTAGCTGAACGAGAATGGAGTCGAATATCATCCAGAGCTCCTTCAGAATTAAGTTTACGCAAACCCCAACTTGCTCAAGAACTTGCTCGTGTTAAAGCTGCTCAGGCAGCTGTGCTAATTGCAGAGAGAAATATTGAACGTACAGAAATTCGAGCACCTTATGATGCGATGATCGAAAAACGCAATATTGGCCTTGGCTCTTTTGTAGGAGTAGGTAGCCAAGTAGGAAAGTTGCTAGGGACAAACATAGCTGAAGTACGTTTACCTGTGGCAGATAATCAATTGAAGTACCTGCGAAATCTTGGCAAAGATGCAACAGTTTTGCTTTCTGGCTCTTTTGCTGGACAAGAATTAGAATGGCACGCAACAATAATTCGTGATGAGGGTGTGGTTGATACTAATAGCAGAATGAGTTACCTAGTTGCTCAAATTACAGATCCTTATAAATTAGAACCCAACAAAAATACTGAAATTTCTCCCTTGAGATTTGGTTCCTATGTAACAGCCAGTATTCTTGGTATTGAATTGGCAAATGCAACTACTGTCCCGCGTCATCTAATCGTCAAAAACCGTATTGCAATTTTAGATTCAGATTCAAAACTTCATTATGCAGATATAAATATCATACGCCAAGAAGGGGCAGACGTTATTATTAACGAGGGCTTTAAAGAGGGCGATAGGTTAATTACATCGGCTCTTGATTATCCAGTTGAAGGGATGAAACTAGCACTACCAGATTCAGATTCTCATGCAGAACCAGAAGAAATAGTTGAAGATCCTCAAATTATTGCATCATCAGAGAATTAATCAATGGATGATACTAATAAAGGTTTAATAGCATGGTTTGCACGTAATAGTGTTGCCGCTAATTTACTGATGCTATTCATTTTGGTAGGAGGTTTGCTTACAGCACAAACTATTAGAAAGCAGATGTTTCCTCAAGTCAAAATAAACTGGATAGAGTTTGGTGCAGCATACCCAGGAGCAGCTCCTCAGGAAGTAGAAGAAGGAATCACAATAAAAATTGAAGAAGCACTCGAAACTGTGCAGGGACTAGAACGTGTTATCACCTACTCTGGTCGTAATTATTCAACAGGATATTTTCGTGTAGCAGAAGACTATGATCCTCAAATTGTTTTAGAAGAAATCAAATCTCAAATAGATTCAATACCAAGTTTTCCAGATGGTATGGAACGGCCAAAAGTTGAAAGAATAAAAATTCGCCAAGAAGTGATGTACATTAGTTTGTATGGTGATCTTACCAATATCGAACTGAAAGAACTTGGAAGAAAAATTCATGATGAGATCCAACAACTACCATTTATAAATGTTTCAGAATTTTATGGTGGTCTAAATTATGAAATTTCAATTGAAGTTAGTAAAGACAAACTGCGTGAATATGGTTTAAGTTTCAATGATATTGCAAAAGCTGTTAGGACTAATTCTCGCAATATATCTGCTGGGCAAATTCGTGCAGAAAACGGTTATATAAATCTGCGGGTTGAGAATCAAGCCTATAGAGGGTATGAATTTGAAACTATTCCAGTGGTTACATTAGAAGATGGTACAAAAATACTTTTAGGTGAAATTGCCAATATTAATGATGGCTTCGTGGAAGGACAACAATATTCTAAATTTAATGGTAAAAATTCTGTCACATTTTTTATTGGTGCTGCAGAAAATCAAAGCATTACTGACATAGCAAGAGTAGTCAATAAATATATTACAGATAAAGGCGATGAATTACCTCAAGGAGTTAAATTAGAAACCTGGGTAGATATGACCTATTACCTACAAGGCCGTTTGGATATGATGCTGAATAACATGGCAACTGGAGCCGTTCTTGTTTTCCTAATGTTAGCTATGTTTTTACGCTTTCGTTTAGCTTTTTGGGTAATGATGGGGCTGCCTGTTTGTTTCCTTGGCACTCTATTAGTCATGCCTATGGAATTTGTTGATGTAACTATAAATATTACTAGTTTATTTGCTTTTATTCTCGTCCTTGGCATTGTTGTAGATGACGCCATTGTTATGGGTGAAAGTGCCCATGATGAGATTGAAGAAAAAGGTCATAGTGCTGAAAATGTGATCCGAGGTGTTAAAAGAGTTGCTATGCCTGCAACTTTTGGCGTATTGACCACAATTGCTGTGTTCGTGCCATTTGTGTTGGGTGATGGTCCTTCGTCTGCATTTAGCAAATCAATTGGTTTTGTCGTTATCTTTTGTTTGATATTTTCATTAATTGAGTCAAAACTAATTTTGCCTGCACACTTAGCAAAAATGAAAATAAAAGAATTCAACCCTCGGAACCCCTTGGATCAACTTCAGAGCAAAATTGATACAGTTTTAAAAATGTTTATCCAAAATACTTATCGACCAATACTTAAAAACTGCATAAAGTATCGCTATAGCGTTTTGATGTTTTTTATCAGTATCATGCTCTTAAGTGCAGGTTTGTTCAGCGGGGGCTTAGTTCGCTTTATCGGGCAGCCGAAGATCCCCCATGATTTTCCACGTATAGCAATTGAAATGAATGTTGATGCTTCAGAAAAAGCAACTTTAGAGACATTATTAATTATTGAAAAAACGTTATATGCAGTTGATAAAAAAATAATTGATAAGTATGGCAAATCTATGATCTCAGATATGCAGGTTGATTTAAGAAGTAGAACCAGCGGTAGCATCATGGTAAAACTGGTTGATCCTGCTGATCGCTTTATTGACACCTTTGCTTTGGCTGATTTATGGCAAAAAGCAATACCTACACTTCCTGGTGTAAAAAACTTTTCAATTCAAGACAACTTATTTGGTGGAGGTCGTGATGATGGCGACATAGCATTTAGACTTGAAAGTAAAGATGATGCACAATTATTAGAAGCTTCAGAAGCATTAAAAGATAAAATGAATCAATTAAAAGGTATCTCTGATGTTAATGATAGTCGTCAAACCAGTGCAAAAGAAGTTCAACTAGAATTAAAACCACTCGCCTATAGTTTAGGACTAACTCTTGCTGATGTAGCAACACAGGTGAACAATAGTTTTTATGGTTTGGAAGCTCAACGTATTTTGCGTGATACAGAAGAAATTAAGGTTATGTTGAGGTATCCAATAGACCAACGTAGTTCTATAGGGCATGTTGATGAAGTTATGATCAAGACATCCAATGGTTCAGAGTTACCTCTGGCTGAAGTTGCTACGATAGTACTCAAGGATGGAGTAACAAGAATTCGACGCGAAAATGGCAACCGTACAATTAATATCTGGGCAAAAGTAGATGCTGACCAAGTTGAACCATTTGAAGTAGCAAAAGATATTAGAGACAACTTTATTCCCCAACTTTTAAGACAATATCCCCTTGTTAAGAGTGAAGTTTCTGGCCGTATACAGGAAGAAATGGATAGTGCAAATACACAGCTCCGTGACTTTATGATCTCTTTGATAGTTATATTTTCGCTACTTGCCATTCCATTAAAATCATATGCACAAGCCTTTATGATAATGGTTGCCATTCCTTTTGGTGTGATTGGAGCTGTATTTGGTCACATAATTCTTGGCATGGATTTAAATACACTATCAGTGTTTGGGATATTAGCAGCTGCAGGTGTAGTAGTGAATGACTCACTGGTAATGGTCGATTATGTTAATAATTCGCGAAAAAGAGGAATTGCATTGAAAGATGCTGTTATCCATGCTGGAACCAAGCGTTTTCGTGCCATCATGCTAACTTCAATAACCACCTTTGTAGGTTTGGTTCCAATCGTATTTTTTGAAACCAGTATGCAGGCAAAAATTGTTATTCCAATGGCTGTTTCACTATCGTTTGGTGTACTATTTGCAACAGTAGTAACATTAGTATTAATACCCAGTCTTTATGTAATTATTGAAGATATGCGCGGACTTGTTAAACGAATGCAAAATAGACAATTTAGATTAAAAAATTCTAATTCAGCTATTTCTCAATAACCAAGTTGATCTGACCCCCTTGAATCAAGTTGATCTGACCCTCTTGAATCAAGTTGATCTGACCCCCTTGAATCAAGTTGATCTGACCCTCTTGAATTTGCCTAACTCTTCTTTTTCATTACAGCTTTGAGTATGTCTCTTGCTTCTATAAATTGTTCTTGAGCCTTATCTAAATAGTGCATCACTTCGTCCACGTAGCTATCTGCTGAAGCTGACCAAACGCGGTTAAGGTAACGCTCTCCAGCTGCGAATGAACTCATTACTTCTGCATAAGGCTGTAAGCCGTAGCGATGCCCTAGGCTGCGCCTAGAGTCTGCAAATAGGTTTAAATCTTCACGGAATTTTTTATCGATCTCAAAACGAATTTCATAAGGAGGTATGGATTTCTTCTCGTTATTTAATATCACTAAATTACTAACTATTCGATTGATACTTGTCTCAATATTACCAAGGTTAGTTGTTAACACTCCCTCAGAATGTGCTTCACGTTTCAACGCTTTATTAACAATAACGACACCTAAAATACCTGCTACAAGTGTAGGTAAAAAAACATGCCAGTTAACTGTCTGTGCATCTAAAGCAGTAATAAAGGCTCCGCCGAGAAAAGACAAGCCGACCATTGTGTATCCAATTTGTTTTTGTTCCATCTGATTAGCCTCCTTTAAGCCGCGCCTTGGAAAACAAAGTAAACAGCGAATCCGACACCAACAAGGGCTTCACCAACAATAAGACCAGCAGCTACTGGAATCCCAACTTCTTCACTAAATTGTTTTCCTGCTTTCTTATCAATGATAAGACGTAACATTGTACCTAAACTGTAGGTTAGAACGATATTAAATGGTAGATAAAAACCGAGACCTACGGTGATCCCAAGCCCTCCGGAAGCCGCACCTAGGAGCGCTCCCATTCCTGCTCCTGCAATATATTTGGCAAGAGGAATCTCTCCTCCTTGAATACCTGTAATCATACTGGCGAGTGCTTGGCCTTGCGGAGCTGGTAGTTGATCACTGCCTAATCCGTATGCTTGATGAAGTAAAATAATTAACCCCATAATCAGCAATGGACCTAACCATGCTCCGAGGAACTGACCCATCATTTGCATTTTAGGAGTGGCTCCCACTAGGTAACCAGTTTTTAAATCTAACATCAAATCAGTTGCTTGTGACATTGCTACGCAAGCTGCCGCACCGACGGTTACTGATGCAATAACGGAAGCTGTATCACCAAGCCCACTGGAAATGATAATTAGTATTGTAATGGCAATTAAGGTCATTCCTGATAAGGGCGACCAGTTAGTCCTACCAATACATTCAGAAAGAATTACACCGGCTATCCATATCCAGAGAGTGCCGATTACTGCCATAAATAAGCCGCGCATCCAGCCTATTTCTTGTGTTGACATGACGGCGATAACAGCAAGAACAATTGCTGAACCACCTATCGCAAAATACAATAATTTGATTGGCATCTCATCTTGAGAAATTGATGATTTAACCTTTGCAGCATTTTGCATACTGCGTACCGCACCAACAATAAGCGGGAAGGCCAGAACAATCCCCATCAATGCACCGCCGATTAACATACCGATACCGACTGGACGAAAAAGCGTGAGTCTCAATGTATTCGGATCAATGACGGGAAGGCCATTTTCCATAGGGAAAAGATCAAATCCTGAAAGTAGGGGTGCTATAAACCAATAACAGACATAGCCACCAATGATAAAGGCAATTCCGCCTCGACCTGCAATGAAAGCAACACCGACCGTTAACATGGATACATACCAGGTGATATTTAAGTACTCAGGTAAGTCAAGTGATGCTCCCATCTCCCAGTTTTCAAATCCTGTTGATTTACTGATGATATGAACTACACCTGAGAACACTGCTGCAGATAGTAATAAAACAGCTTTACGTATACCTGCACCTGGTGACTTCAATATGGTTGCAACAGCCACACCCCCAGGGTACGTAAGTCTTTCATAATCAATCATTTGTTTACGAAGTGGAATGATGAAAGCGATACCTAAGAAAGCTCCAGCGATACATCCAAATACCATTAATTCAGGACTGAAATGAGTCTGATCATAACCAAGAATAAAGATAGCAGGTACAGAAAACATCATGCCAGAAGATGCACCATTGACAGCACTAGCAATGGTTTGGACAACATTGTTTTCAATAATGCTGCTGCGATTCAAAATACCTCTCAGTATCCCAAAACCAAGGATGGCAGCAAGCTCTGATCCTTCAATGGAGAAACCAAGTATCAAGGCAGCATAACCAATACTTAGAGCAATTAATGCTCCGAGCAGGTAGCCAACTAGGACTGCGGTGATAGTTAATTCTGGATAGGGGCCTTTGCGAATTATATGACCCGTGTCGTCAGTAATAGTTGTCACTTGTATCTCCCTGGTGTTGAGCTTTAGAAGTATTATTTGTTGTTACCAGTTCTTTTCAGTGACGAGTATAAACATACATTGTTTAGAAATACATCATTGTCTTAACATGTTTAATTATTATTGCCATAACAACCAGGATCACGAGGACAAGCTGAACCTCTTGAACAAATTAATCTTGCATTTGATTCGATGCCACTTTCTACCCATGAGATATTTAAAATCCTGGCTACACTCATCAAATCTTTTTTGATATTTTTTGGGATAGCTGCCGAGCCGCCTTGTTTGCTGCAGATTTCTTTAAGATCATTTGCTAGTGATACAGCATCATGACCTTGTGCCTCTATTGCTGGATTCAAGTCAATCCCTGCACATAGTACATGCTTATTTTCAGCGAGATCTTTAACATTGACAGAATCACAACAATAAATTCTTGGTTGATTACCAACTGTCAGTATTGAAATCTGAGATGATGACTTATCTAATTCTGAATTGATCATTCTAAATACTGCCCAATGTTGACAAGGATCTTCAACTTTTCTCATATTGCCCCAAGGTAGTGGTATACCATTGCCACGATATACTGCTTTTAATTTGCCAGGGGCATAGGCATCAAAATAATGCCAGTGAGGATAAGGTGACACAGCTGTCATTCTACGCATGGCAACTGAGGCGGAGACGTTTGCCAATCTATGGGCCGTTACTGCGTAGCCATGACGGTCGAGTAATTGACGAAAAGGTACTTTAGGACAAAGCAAAGCGCCTGCAAAGAAGCTGCATTCAAAATCACGCCATGCATACAAAATATCTTGTGCATCTACTGTTGAAGACTGAGAACTGACAAAATTTTGTTCAGACTGATTAATACTTGAGATAATGTTACTTTTGAAAACATCCTTGTTATGCAAAACGTTATGAGCAATATATATAGCTAAATCGTACTTCATACGGGTGGTACGAGACTTTAGTAACTCATTTAGATAGATAGTATTTGAAGGTTCAAAGTATGAACTAACCAGACTGCCAGAACTGGCATCAATCTCTTTTAGAATATAATCAGGAACAGTCTTAAACCACTTTACAGTCATACCCATGTTCTTGGTAATTGATAAGAGTTGATCAGAGCCAAGTGGTAATTGCTTATAGCCAATTTGTTCAGCGGCTCGCTCCAGATCTGGAAAATGATTTTGGTTATGTTCCTGGTGGGCTCTAATTAACAGGTGAGCAAACTCCCTTCCTGTAGTACCTGTTTGAGAGAGCATTTCAGGAATAGCTATTTGAAGTATTTCATTTGAAAATAGGAAACTAGGCTCAAGAGCCATTCCAGTTATACCGCCTCGATTTCCTTTTTGAGGAGCAATATCTTGCTCATCCTCTTTGCTATCTAAAAACCAGTCAACTTCTTTTTGAAATATGATGGCTATTACGTTAAGCATTTCTATACTGGGAAAACGCTTACCTCTTTCTATCATCGATAAATAAGAGACTGAAGGAGATGCCTCAGGATTGATCTTTATACAACGTGCTGAAAGATCTTCCATTGTGAGATGATTTCTTTTGCGTAGGTTGCGAATCTTTGTACCCAGAAAATGTGACTTTCTAATAATGCTTTTATTATATTTCATAGTTGTCATTTTTGTAAAATTTACAGTGTGAAATTTTTATTGTGTAATTATTGTAAAATCTAGCATACACTCAAAAATTCAATTATACAAAGCAATTTAGCTGATTGTAACTGAAGTATTTGAAAGCGCTGAATGGTGATTATTTTTAAAGAATTACCTTATAAATTGTCTATCTAATTTTTTTTATTGATACAGTGCAATTTTTTTATATTTCCTCTGGCCTTCATTGAATGATCAGAGTATTTTATGCTATAAAATATAATCATAAGAGTTGAGCTGTTTTCGGGATATTTTAAGAGTGGAAGATTATACTAACATATTGATTGCAATAGGATTTATGGCGGGCCTAGGTCTCGTTCTGGCAATAATTCTGGTTGTGGCTAATAAACGACTTTATGTGTATGAAGACCCTCGTATAGATGATGTTGAAAGTTTACTTCCTGCTGCGAATTGTGGCGCTTGTGGTTCCCCAGGTTGTCGTCCATTTGCAGAAGGAGTGGTGACAGGTGTGTATGAACCATCCCAATGTACTGTTAATGCTCAAGAATCTACTCAAATTATCGCCGACTATCTCGGTATAGATGCAGGTGCTGCAGATAAAAAAATTGCTCGACTAGCTTGTGCTGGTGGTGACCATGTTGCTGTTATCAGAGCAAGCTATGATGGTTTAAGTACTTGTCGAGGTGCTGCTCTAGTTTCAGGTGGTGGTAAAGGTTGTGCCTGGGGTTGTCTAGGTATGGGTGATTGCGCTGATGTCTGTGACTTTGACTCTATTACCATGAGTGAACATGGTTTGCCCATGGTCAATGAAGATACCTGTACATCCTGTGGTGACTGTGTTGACGTCTGCCCCAAAGATCTATTTTCACTACAATCCCTCAGTCACCAACTTTTTGTTGCCTGTAAAAATTTAGAGAAAGGTGATGAACCTGAAGCTGACTGTGAAGTGGTGTGCACTGCATGCGAGCGTTGCGTTGTTGATTCACCAGAAGGTTTAATCACTATGAAAGATAACCTTGCAGTGATTGATTATGAACAAAACAGCCTTGCTTCACCGATTGCGGTTGAGCGTTGTCCAACAGGCGCTATTGTCTGGTTTGATAAAAAAGGTGGTCATAGAATTGGTCGAGATAGTAAGAAAATTATTAGAAAGGAAGCATTACCTATTGGTTAGTGATACTAAGTTCGACTTAGTAAGAACCAAATTAATTAATGCCTTAACTTAATTTGTTTTAACAAGAGAGAGAAGAGTTCATGTTCGGTAAAGATGTGAAAAGGACGTTTAAATATCCTGGTGTTCGAATGGCGGTTGACGGTAATACTGCGGTAATCATGTGCGAACGAGAAGCTTCGGATGCGGCTGGTGCTTACCCAATTACTCCATCAACTCAGATGGGTGAATATTGGGCAGAAGAAGTTGCCAAAGGCCACCTTAACGTTTCTGATAAAGAGCTGATTTTTGTAGAGCCTGAATCTGAACATGCAGCAGCAGGTGTAACAGCTGGTATGGCGATGAGTGGTTTGCGTGCTACAAACTTCTCATCTGCTCAGGGTTTGGCTTACATGCATGAGTCACTTTATGGTGCTGTGGGTAAACGACTTCCATATCTTCTTAATGTTGGTTGTCGAGCTATCACTAAGGCATCACTTAATGTGCATTGTGCCCATGATGATTATCACTGTATTGATGATACCGGCTTCTTCCAGGTTATGGGTAAGGATGCGCAGGGCGCAGCGGATCTTAATCTTATTTGTCGTAAAGTTGCAGAGCTGAGTTTAACGCCTGCTGCTGTTGGCCAAGATGGCTTCTTGACTACCCACCTTATCGAGCCTGTTAATATTCCAGAGCGTGAATTGATTGCTGAGTTCTGTGGTCTTCCAGACGATATTATTGAATGTCCAACACCTGCCCAGAAAATGGCTTATGGTGAAAAGCGTCGACGTGTTCCTGAAGTTTGGGATGTTGATAATCCAATGGTTTCAGGTCCTGTACAAAACCAAGATTCATATATGCAAGCAGTCGCTGCACAGCGTCCTTACTTTTTTGATCACATCAAAGATATATATGAAGAGTGTGCGAACGAGTACTACGAGTTAACTGGACGTAAATATAACCGAATTGATTTGTATGATGTTGAAGATGCTGATTATGTAATCGTAGGTATGGGTTCATTAATTGGTCAATCTCAGGCGGTTGTTGATTACTTAAAAGAGACTCGTGGTGTAAAGGTTGGTGTTTTGGACTTAACAATGTATCGACCTTTCCCTGGTGATCTGATTGGTGCGGCGTTAAAAGGCAAAAAAGGGGTCGTTGTTCTAGAAAGAACCGATCAACCTCTAGCTGAAGATTTACCGGTAATGAGAGAAATTCGTGCTGCCATTGCTAAATGTATGGAAAACGGTGTTTCTGATGATGCTTTTGAAAATTATGCCAGTTATAAGAAATTAACCGATGCACCACCACTGTATTCTGGGTGTTATGGTTTAGGTAGTCGTGACTTGCAGCCGGAAGCGATCATTGGTGCTGTAGAAAATATGTTACCTGAAGGTGATAAGAAGAAGTTCTTCTATCTATCGGTAGATTTTGTACGTGAAGAAGCGGCAAATCCAAAGCAAGAAATCCACATGCAAAAATTGTTGGATGACTATCCACAAATTAAAGGTATGTCAGTTCGTGGTAGTGAAAATCCAAATCTTCTACCAGAAAAAAGTATTACTGTTCGTATGCACTCAGTGGGTGGATGGGGAGCTATTACTACGGGTAAAAACCTGGTGATGACCCTGTACGATCTACTTGGCTATGATATTAAAGCAAATCCAAAATATGGTTCTGAGAAAAAAGGTCAGCCGACTACTTATTATCTTTCAGCTGCACCTGAACCTATTCGTATCAATTGTGAATACCACTATGTCGATGTGGTTTTATCGCCTGATCCCAATGTATTTGGTCACTCTGATCCGCTTTATGGTTTAAAGAAAGGTGGCTCATTTATTATCCAGTCTAACCTTGCATCAGCAGAGGAAGTTTGGGCTACAATCCCTTTTAAGAGCCAGAAGTTTATTATCGATAATGAGATCAAAATGTTCTATGTCGATGGCTTTAAGATTGCTAAAGAAGAAGCATCTGTTGCTGAACTACAATTTAGAATGCAAGGCAACTCTTTCCAAGGAGCTTTCTTCGCAGGATCGCCACTGATGGAGCGTTCTAACCTAGATGAGCAAGGTTTATTTGATGCAATTGAAGCTCAACTTCGTGACAAGTTTGGAGACAAAGGGGCTTCAATTGTAGAAGATAATCTAAGAGTAGTGCGTCGAGGGTTTGATGAAGTTGTAGAAATAACTGATAAAACACTGGGTGTTAATCAGGGAGCAGTTGCTAAGAAAGATGATAGTATCCCAGTCATGCTTAAACATGCAAATGTAGGTGATGGTGGTTTAGCGGACGTTCATGCATTTTGGGAAAGAACCGGTAGTTTTTATGCTAGCGGTCAAGGCGAAGAAAATCTCGTTGACCCCTTTATTGGTTTAAGTGTATTTCCTGCAGCGACTGGTATTTATCGTGATATGACTAATATCCGATTCGAATATCCGAAATGGATCCCTGAGAATTGTACAGCCTGTGGTGATTGTTATACCAGCTGTCCAGATTCTTCAATTCCTGGACTTGTGAATACTGTAGCCGAAATTTTTAACACCGCTATTAAGAACATTGAAACAGCTGGTACACCAACGCAATATTTAAGACGTGAGACAAGAAAAGTTGAGAAGCGTTTAAGAGCTTTACTTGCTGAGTCTGGTGAAGCCGCTGATGTTAGACAGTTAATTGATTTAGCAATACTTGAAAACCTGAAAGATGCAGAGCTTGAAGGCAAAGCAAAAGATAGCTTAGAAAGAGAGTTTGGCTTATTTGCACAAGAGCTAGGCGATTTCAAATTTGCTATTACTAAGCCTTACTTCCTAAATAAAGAAAAGAAAGCTAAAAACAGCGGTGGTCTATTTTCTATCACTATTAACCCTTATACCTGTAAAGGTTGTATGGAGTGTGTGGATGTTTGTGAAGACGATGCGCTAGTTGCTGAAACTCAGACAAAAGAAAGTATTGAAGATTTACGTGAAGACTGGGCATTTTGGTTAGATCTTCCATCAACGTCACCAGATTTTAGTCGTATCTCAGATTTAGATGAAAAGATTGGAGCACTTGAAACTTTATTACTCGATAAGCACAATTATGCATCAATGAGTTGTGGTGATGGAGCCTGCTTAGGTTGTGGTGAGAAAACCGCGCTTCATTTATTTACTAGTACCGCAACAGCATTAATGCAACCAAGAGTGAAAGCTCAAGTTGCTCGTCTAGATAAATTGAGTGCTGAGTTAGAGCAACATGTAAAATTGAAACTTGCCGATAATATTGA
The DNA here is from genome assembly GCA_024206355.1 of Gammaproteobacteria bacterium. Classification (GTDB taxonomy): domain Bacteria; phylum Pseudomonadota; class Gammaproteobacteria; order Enterobacterales. The sequence goes on from JAAGZM010000145.1 coordinate 15,314, forward strand.
TCTTAGTGACAGTGATGCTATTGCTGTAGCTACTGAAGATAATGAAGATACTGATCTAACGCTTTCGAATTTAACCGCAAGTCTAGAAGACGGTAAAATTTCCGATCCTATTGACCCTGTTTGGTTGCGTTGGGTGACTCAACTCATTGAAAAACTACGCTATTTAAAATGGCAGTATGAAGAGGGCACTACAGGTAATGGCCGTGCCGAGATGGGTATTATCAACTCGACTGGCTGTACTTCGGTTTGGGGTTCAACCTTCCCTTATAATCCTTATCCATTCCCATGGACAAGTCACCTGTTCCAAGATTCCACATCAGTAGCGATGGGTATCTTCGAAGGTCATATGCGTAAAATGGGCGAGGGCTTTAAAGCTATTCGTATCGCAGAGCTAGAATTAGCGGGTAAATACAGTAGCGATATACATGATGATTTCTTCAATCGTTTCAGCTGGAAACAGTTTACCGATGATGAGTTCCATCTTTGTCCTCCTGTTGTAGCTGTCGGTGGTGATGGAGCCATGTATGATATTGGTTTCCAGAACTTATCGCGGCAAATGATGTCAGGTGTTCCTGTTAAAGTCATGGTACTTGATACACAGGTTTATTCTAATACCGGTGGTCAAGCATGTACCTCAACATTTGTTGGACAGGTTGCTGATATGGCAGCTTATGGAAAGGCAGTAAAGGGTAAAACTGAAACTCGAAAAGAGATGAGTATCATTGCAGCTGCACACAGAACAGCTTATGTACTGCAAAGTTCTCAGGCTACTGAAACTCATATGATTGAGGGCTTCATTGAAGGGCTCAATAGTAGACGACCTGCGTTATTTAATATTTATACTACTTGTCAACCTGAGCATGGAGTAGCTGACTTTGCATCTACTGCTCAATCTAAACTGGCTATGGATTCTCGTGCTTACCCTCTCTACAAATTTGATCCTGATGCAGGAACAACTTTTGCGGAGTGTAGTAGCATCAAAGGTAATCCTGCGGTTGATAGTGATTGGCAGATGTATACCATTGATTATCTTGATGAAGCGGGTAATGAAGGACAGTTGGAAGTGCCACTTACCTTTGCTGATTTTGCAGTAACTGAAGGTCGTTTCCGTAAGCAATTCCGTCAAGCACCTCCAGAAACTTGGAATGACGATATGGTTCAACTTCATATCTTTTTAGATATGGATGAATCGGAACGCGAAGGTAAATTTCCCTATATCTGGGGAGTGGATCATAAGAACCACTTAACACGAATTTTGGTTGCAGAGCCAATGGTACTTTCTTGTGAAGAGCGTCTACAGTTCTGGCATCAGTTGCGTTCACTAGCAGGTGAAGATCCAAGTACTAAGGTTGATACTAAGGCGATTGCTGATCAAGCGAAGGCAGAAATAGCCCAGTCACTTGCAGCGAATCTAATGTCTATGTCAGGTGGTGATGTTTCGGCATTAACTGCAACGGTAACCACAGGTGGAGCTCCAGCAGCTACGACTGCTGGTGCTGCCCCCGATGACTATGAGGCTGTGTGGATTGAAACACCTGAATGTACAGCTTGTGATGAATGTACTGATTTAGCACCAGGGATCTTTAAGTATAATGATGAAAAATTGGCGGTGGTTATCAATCCACAAGGTGGAACCTATGAAGATATTGTCAAGAGTGCTGAGAAGTGTACAGCAGAGATCATACACCCTGGTTCTCCTTGGGATTTGGACGAAAAAAATCTTGATAAATTACTTAAGCGCGCTGAGAAGTTTCAGTAAAGCTGGAGATTAAAATGGCTTTACTTGATTTATTTTCATCAAAGAAGTCCTTTTCTCACGGGATACATCCCGATGACAATAAAGGTGCAACGGCGGAACTTCCAATCCGCCGAATGCCTTTTGCTGAGCAAATGATTATACCTTTGTCGCAACATATAGGCGCGCCAGCAAAGGCTATAGTAAAGGTAGGGCAAGAAGTGGTTCGTGGTGAGCCTATTGCTGATCCGGGTGGTTTTGTTTCGATACCTATGCACTCTCCGGTGACAGGCGTTGTTAGTTCTATCGACAAACTAGTACCTACCGCAGCTGGCCCAAAAACACGTGCGATTATTATCGAAACCTATGCTGCAGCAAGTCAGAATGTGCTCTTTGGTTGTGATGTTGAAGTTGAACAACTTTCAGCAGATGAATTGGTCAAGGCTGTTCAGCAATCTGGTATGGTTGGTTTAGGAGGCGCGGCTTTTCCAAGCCATGTCAAACTATTGCCACCGAAAGGTATGTCCGTAGAAACCGTTCTAATCAATGGTTGTGAGTGTGAACCATATTTAACCTGTGATCATCGGGTCATGCTTGAGTACACAGAGAAGCTTATAGCTGGTACAGAGCTTGTGATGAATGTACTTGGAGCAAAGCGAGCGATAATTGGTGTAGAAGATAATAAGCCGGATGCTTATCAAAAAATCAATAGTTTATTGCCTAAAGATGGAAGGATTTCCTGTGAGTTAGTTGAAACAAAGTACCCTCAAGGTGCTGAGAAAATGTTGATCACTAGTCTTCTAAATAAGGAAGTTCCTTCAGGAGGATTGCCTGCAGAGATAGGTGTTGCCGTATACAATGTCGGCACTGTAACTCAGCTAGGCGATTTACTTCCTCATAACCAAGGTCTTATTGAACGTGTTGTTACTGTCTCTGGTTACGGTGTTGAAAAACCTGGTAACTACTTAATTCCTATTGGTACACCTCTGCGATTTGTTTTAGAGCAGATCGGTCTAAAGGATGATTCGTCGAAGATCATCATGGGTGGTCCTATGATGGGCATGACAACCGCATCCATTGATGTAGCAGTCACTAAAGGTGTTTCCGGTATTGTTATCTTTGAGCCAGAAAATACTGAACGTGAGGATTTACAGATCTACGCCTGTATAAAATGTGGGCATTGTCTTGCATCATGTCCGATCCATTTAAATCCATCGATGTTAGGGCAGTTAGCAGCCGTCCGTAATTACGAAACGATGGAAGAAGAATATCATCTTAATGACTGTTTTGAATGTGGTTGCTGTAGTTATGTTTGTCCATCGAATATACCATTAACGCAGTACTTTAGGATCGCAAAAGCGATCAATCGTAAAATGAAAGAGAAAGAAGTCTAGGAAACCTTATTTATGGGTCTGTTGCAAAAGCCAGTGGAAATTCATACATCTCCACACCTTAAAAAAAGCATTACTGTTGACCAAATTATGCGTAATGTGGTGTATGCCTTATTGCCAGTTTGTGCTTGGTCAGTTTATCAATTTGGCATTAGCGTCCTGGCATTGATGATAGTCACAACGGTTACTTGCATACTAACTGAATCTTTGTTCTGTCGTCTCTCTAACCGAGCTAACTCAGTTGCAGATTTTAGCGTTATTATTACCGGTCTTTTAATTGCTCTGACATTACCTCCTGGATTCCCTTTATGGATGGGAGCCGTAGCAGGGTTTGTAGCTGTTGCTCTTGGCAAGTCATTGTTTGGCGGCTTAGGTTATAACGTGATGAATCCAGCCTTGGTAGGACGAGCTTTTGTTCAGGCGGCATTTCCAGTGGCAATTACTACCTGGACCCCAGCACTTGCACCCGGTCGTTTTCTTGAGTTTATACCTTCTAGCCTTGCGCTTCCTTTTATGAGTCCTGTATCGACTACTGATTGGATTAAAGAACATGCCATTGATGGGTTTTCTGGTGCAACGCCCTTAGCTTTGCACAAGTTTGAACAAATTAGTACGGATAGTATGGATCTCCTATTAGGTTTTGTAGCAGGCTCTTCAGGTGAAACATCAGCTCTGATCATTCTTCTGGGAGGCATATACTTAGCAGCTAGAAAAATGATGGACTGGAGAATTTCAGCCAGTGTCTGTATATCAACAGTGCTTGCAACATTACCATTTTATTTAATGGATCCAGCAATTTACCCAAGCCCTACCTTTATGCTTTTATCAGGCGGATTAATGCTTGGTGCAGTATTTATGGCAACCGATATGGTGGCGTCCCCTATGACGAATAAAGGGGTATGGGTATACGGCGCTGTTATTGGAATTATAACTGTCATGATCAGACTCTTTGGTGGACTCACTGAAGGCGTTATGTATGCGATATTAATCGCTAATGCGATGTCTCCATTGATTGCATCAGCGACCAAAACACGTATTTATGGTGAGCGCAAAAAGGTGGTTGGATCATGAGTGACTCACAAGAAGTGCAACCACAAACGCCTAGTTTCTCAATGCTGAAGACTTTGGCCGGTATATCAATGTTTTCAGGTTTTTTTGTAGTCATGGTTTATGAAATTACAAAACCAATTATTGCTGAAAATAAACGAATTGCTATTGAAAAAGCAATTTCTGTTGTTGTCCCTAATGTCAGTTTCAAGAAGGACTTTCTGCTAGATGATGATGGCTTATTTTTATTGACTGCTGATACTAAAGAGACTCCATCAGACGGTGAGAAAATATATGCTGCTTATAATGATAAAGGTGAGTTACAAGGTATTGCCTTAGAAGCTGCACTTACTGGCTATCAAGATGTGATACGAATTCTTTACGGTTATGATCCAGTATGTCAGTGTGTCACTGGAATAAAGGTACTTAAAATGGCAGAAACACCCGGTCTAGGTGACAAAATAGCCTTTGATCCAGATTTTTTAAAAAACTTTGAAGCACTGGATAGTAAGCTTAATGAAGAACTCAATGGCCTACAAAATGAAATAGTTACAGTAAAGCACGGTACTAAAACTGAACCATGGCAAATTGACGCGATTTCTGGAGCAACGATTTCATCGGTTGCTATAGGTAAAATGATCAATAGGAGTGGTCAGAGAATGATGCCACTGATTATTAAGCATTATGAACAGTTAAAGAGCCAGGAACCAGTTGTTCAGGAACCAACAGAGCAGGAGCCTAAATGATGGCTACATTACCCAATCAAGAAGAAACAATTACACTTGATACGTTCACTCGAGGAATGTGGAAAGAAAATCCTGTGTTTGTGATGTTGTTAGGACTATGTCCAGTTTTAGCGGTAACAAATACTACGATGAATGCAATTGCGATGGGTTTAGCAACCTTATTTGTATTGGTTGCTTCAAGTACATTGGTTTCACTACTAAGAAATGTTATCCCAAAGCAAGTACGTATAGCGTCATATATTATTATCATCGCAACATTTGTAACGATTGTTGATTATTTGATTCAGGCGATAAGCCTAGATTTATATAATGCACTTGGCGCCTTTATTCAGTTGATAGTAGCGAACTGCGTTATTTTAGGCAGGGCAGAGGCCTATGCATCAAAACAGAAAGTTAGTACCACGGTCATTAATTCTTTAGGCATGGGTATTGGTTTCACCATTGCACTGTTATTTCTTGGTGTGACTCGCGAACTACTTGGTGCAGGAACGATTTTAGGTGTTCAAATATTTAGCACAAGTTTCGAACCATGGATTGTAATGATTTTGCCGCCCGGAGGTTTCTTTGTTTTAGGAGCATGGTTACTGTTGTTCGAATACATTAAGCAACGTAAAGAACAAGATGAATTAAATTCAGAGGAGGTAGCGAACCATGGATCCTAGTTCACTGTCCTTTATATTTATCAATGCAGCATTGAGTAATAACTTCGTGCTAGCTCTTTTCTTAGGCTTATGTCCTTTCCTAGGTGTTTCTGCAAAAAAAGAAACCGCTTGGAATATGGGTTTAGCAACGATGTTCGTAATGTTAGTGAGTTCTGTTTCAGCCTATGGAATAAATTGGTTACTGACTGAATTTGATATCCAGTTTTTACGTTTAATTTGCTATATCGCAATCATTGCTTCAGCCGTACAGCTGGTAGAAATGGTGATCAAAAAGTTAAGTCCTTCACTGTTCAGAGCTCTAGGAATATTCTTACCATTGATAACAACTAACTGCGCGATTTTAGGTTTAGCACTGTTTCAAACATTCAGAGAATATAACTTTATTCAGAGCCTCGTTTTTAGTTTAGGAGCTGGTGTTGGGTTCACGTTGGCACTAATGATGATGTCAAGCTTACGTGAGAAACTGGAACTATCGAAAGTACCTACCATAAGTCAGGGAGCAGCAATGAGCTTGATGCTTGCTGGTTTACTATCACTTGCCTTTATGGGGTTTGCCGGCTTAGGAAGTGGACATGGTTAATTTCTTAATCGCCAGTGCTATTATTATGGCAGTTCTAATTGGCTGGGTATTGGTGATGAACCTTGCACGCCGATTTGCAGCCAATAATCCAGAGTTTGGACCCTATGTTGAAAAACGTGGCTGTGGTGGAAATTGCTCTTGTGGTGATAAAGGTAACTGTGA
>JAAGZM010000908.1 GCA_024206355.1 Gammaproteobacteria bacterium
ACTGTTCAACTTTGTCGAAACAAATTGATCATGCTGAACAATGTATAAGCCTATATGAAGCATGGGATGCTAAGTGGCTTCCGGGTCGGCACAGCCAGAAAGTCCAAGCATGGCGTAATCGACTACAAAACCTTAAAGATAAACACAAACGCGAGTGTACAAATAAGTGCCCATGAAGAAGCTAATTGAAGTATTACAAAAGTACAAAGATCACCCTGAATTTTTAGGCATTGATTTGGTTGATGCAAATCAACCGGGTGCTGTAGATGACACACTACTTCATATTGCTTCAAGGATGGGTAATGCTGAAGATGTTGAAGTCTTATTGGCTAATGGTGCAAACGTAAATATCACTGGTGATCTTGGCAACACGCCACTGCACCAAGCCGCAATGAATGGTAAATGCGAAATAATACAGATATTACTTAAATCAGGGGCAAACACAAAACTAACAAATGAATTTGACCAAACGCCGTTAAAAGTTGCTGAACTTGGCAGTCATGATGATGCTGTAAGACTATTAAGAAAGCGGTGAATTTCACTTTCTTTCAATAGCTTTGCCAGTTCAGTTGGGCTGTCGCCATCATTGTTTTTGATGGCGACACTTGCCCCATGTTCAACTAAAAATTTCACAGCATCTATGTGTCCCTGTTCTACTGCATCATGTAATGGTGTATATCCATGTTCACCCATAGCATTAACATCAGCCCCGTGATCAAGCAAGGTAGAAATTTCACTAATTAAACCACGTGTTGCTGCAATATTAATTGGATAATCGCCAAATAAACTTTTGGTGTTGACCGCTGGAACAGCCGTTTCGCTGTATTCAGGTAACTCTGAATACTCACGCAAAATTGCGTCCAGCTTATCGCCGTTTTGATTATTCACATTGTTCACCACAATTATCCCGAATCCAATTTTCAAGGTTCCTGATGGCGTTGCGTGTATTCTGTATTTCAGCCATATGTCCAGCATCGCCATCGTTGAACCATTTACGGCTGAAATTATCCCGTAATTGAAGACATTGTTTAAGTCGATTCAAATTATTCTTGGCGTCTGTACATGGATCGCCTGTTGGTGGGATGGGGGTTTTACAAATCCGGCTATACTCTTTCCTTTCACGTGCCTTATCCGCTTTGTCAGACTGTGAAGCAGATTCATTATGAAGTGCATTCCATGCCGCATCCGCCAACATTGTAGACAACGTAACACCAGCCACATGCCGTACACCGGCATTAATAGCACCACCTACAGCCCATCCACCACGTGCAGCCCATGCT
>JAAGZM010000146.1 GCA_024206355.1 Gammaproteobacteria bacterium
GTTAGCCACAGGCTCCAACGTGACCACATGAGGTACAAAAATCACACCCATCCCGACGAATAACAGCAGGGTTTGAACACTCAGGACAGATCTTGCCACTAACAACCAAGTTTTCAATATTGGTATCTTTGATAGCCACCTCAGGAATATTCATCATTCCCATTGGATTAATTGGAAAGCCTTCCTCATCAAGGATCCCAAGCATTTTATATCGATGGATCAGTAACCTTGCAATATAGGCAATCGTGGATGGTTGCATAGCTTGTTTATCTTGACCTGGCACTTTAGCAAAGAAATCACCTTGTGCTTCTGGCATATCTTTTAACCCTCGTAACTTTTTACCAACCCATGCTGAATCAAGAACACGCATATCAAGACTGATAGATTTTGATATTCCGTTAAAATCTAAAGGATAGGTGCCTGATAGCCAGACACTATAGGGGCGATGAGTACCATCAGGCATTACGCACTCTTTCACAAACATAGCAAAGTCATCACCGGTACTTGGGTTATCAATATCAACGGTCCAAGACAAGGTACCTTCCGTTCCAGATTTAGGCTCTTTATGACTAAACATTGCATCAACTAATGGTGTTGATGCATTTGGATTACCAAACATTGAAAGTTCTTCACAACGATAGCGAACTAATCTGGCAAGGGATGCAACATTGCCAGGAACATTCACTAAGTCACCAGAAGGAGGCATCGGCATTGAGAAGGCTTGACCTGCAGTTTTACTGAGAGAATCTAGCTTGACTTTCAGCCACTGATGATCCATTGCGCGCATATCCATGGATATGGTTTTAGCAAGAGCAGCTAGTCCACGGGGTTGCTCTGCACCATTGACCCATACTTCAAAAGCTTTTTCATCATGATTATCTGTATGTCCGATGAATACTGCAAAACGATTGTTTTGGTTTTCGACCATATAACAATAACCAGGACTACCAGCAGTAAATTGTGGACGGTTTGCCCAACGTAAAGAAGCTAATGCAACTTCAGGAGTTTCTGATATTTGAATTTTTCTATCGAGCTCTGATTGATCCAGATCTTGGGGTTGTGTTTTTGTGCTTTCCACAGAAAGTACGCTACCTAGTATACTGTTAGGCCGATAAGTCGTTATTCCTTTAAGGCCCGCCTTCCAGGCATCTTGATAGAGATCTTGAAACTGAGCAAATGGGTAATCTTCAGGAACATTAACTGTTTTGCTGATACTTGCATCGATATAGGGTTGAATAGCAGCTTGCATTAACATGTGATCTTTAGCACTAATTTCAAGTGCAGAGACGAATGCTTCAGGCAAAGTCTCCTGATCATAGCCTAGTTGTCCATAAATACGATAGGCATGATCTTCTACTTTATAATCACGAGTGGATTCATCAGGCATACGCTTTTTACGTGTATAGAACCAAGAAAATGCAGGTTCAATACCGTTGGAGCAATTATCTGCAAATGCCAGAGATATTGTACCTGTAGGCGCAATGGAAATGAGGTGAGAATTACGAATACCATGTTCTTTGATTTTTGCTCGAATATTTTCTGGTAAGCGTAATGTAAATTCACTTTGCAAATATTGTTCAGCATCAAATTTAGGGAATGCACCTTTTTCTTTAGCTATATCAATTGATGTTAAATAGGCGGCATCTCGCATTTGCTTAGTGACAGAAGCTGCAAAATCTCGACCTGCCTCACTATCATACCGAATATTCATTTCGATAAGAGCATCACCTAGGCCTGTATAACCAAGGCCAACACGTCTTTTGTTTTGTGCTTCTTGTTGCTGTTGTTTTAGTGGCCAAGCGCTTACATCGAGTACGTTATCGAGCATACGGATTGATTGCGATACAGTCCAGTTGAAGGCATCAAAGTCAAAACTGGCCTTATCAGTAAAGGGATCAACAATAAATTTAGTCAGATTGATAGAGCCTAAGCAGCAACAGCCGTAATCGGGAATAGGAACTTCCCCACAAGGGTTGGTCGCTTCAATCGTTTCACAATAATGTAGGTTATTATCCTTATTAATGCGATCAATAAAAAGAACACCAGGTTCCGCAGCGTTGTAAGTACTTTGCATAATACTTGTCCACAATTCGCGCGGATTAATTTTCTTGTATACCCATTTGCCGTCATCTCGTTGATAGACATCATTGTTTTCGGTTAAAACATCAAATGGTTCTGCCTTATGAATTAACTCAAAGGGCTGATCGTTTTCAAGTGCCTGCATAAAAGAGTCACTGATCCCGACACTAATATTAAAATTATTCAGTGTGCCAGATTGCTGTTTGGCGGTAATGAACTCTAAAATATCGGGATGATCAACTCGTAAAACACCCATCTGGGCACCACGACGTGAGCCAGCAGATTCAACCGTTGCGCAACTTTGATTAAATAAGTGCATATAACTAACAGGGCCAGAAGCATAACTCTGAGTACCTTTTACTATTGCACCTTTTGGACGAATAGTAGAAAAGTCATAGCCAACACCTCCGCCTCTACGCATAGTTTCAGCTGCGTGATTAAGTGCTGTATAAATACTAACTTTTCCACTAATTTCAGTAGAAATACTGTCACCGACAGGTTGTACAAAACAGTTAATAAGGGTGACATTTTTAATATCGGTTCCAGCAGCACTGTTAATACGACCACCTGGAATAAATCCTGATTTGAGTGCTTTTAAGAAATCACCCTCAAAAGCTGTTGGATCAGCTTCATTGGTTGCTAGTGATTTTGCTACACGGGCACGGATTGCATTAGCCATTTCGGCTCCAGGTAACAACTTTTCTTTACCTTTCGCATATTTTTCGGTGAGTATATCGAGACAAACTTCTTGTAAATCAAGGGATAACATTGGCTCATCACCCTGTTTTGGGGTGGTGGCATTTTTTATTATTTTTGGCATTCTTGTTCCTTCACAATTCTGAGACTTGTGGTTTTTATATGGGTATTTTCTAGCGCCTAAATGTAGCAGATTAAACTTATTTATTAAACAAGATATTGATGTATTTTGAAAATAAAACACAATATATAGTAGTCTATTTATATTTAAGTAGTTTATACTCGCAACCATCAATAAACGAATAAAAAATTAAGCAAAAAGTGACTGAATCTAAAGTAACACAACAGAGCTTTTTCAAAAAGTATCGGGCACATTTGTTCTGGTTTTTAGTGATCAGTGTCTACTTGTATCGAACTCTGTTGCCAGAGGTTGTTTTTGTTAATGCGTCTGGGATAACTGTTGAGCAAGTTAAAATCACCATCCCTGGTGATGATAAAGTCTGGCGAAATATTAAACATAGTAAAAGTAAAGCATTTAGATTCCAGCCAGCAAGAGTAGCAGGTCAATATGAGGTTTCAATTATTCTTGTAGATGGTACATTAATTCGTGGCAAATTTAATGAAATAACTCCATGGGATTTTGGCCATAAGGCATTTTTTGAATTATCACCGGATCAAACACTAAGAACTAATTTCAAATACAGTTTATTTAAGTAAATTTCTACTCATATAGTGATCCAACTACTGTTACTTACTTAGGCTTTGTGCTAAAGTTTTTGCACTTTTTATGGGTGTCAATGTGATGCCCCACCTATTTTGTTCAAACTTAAGGAAAAGGCTATGAAATCACCTTTACGAGTTGCCATCACCGGAGCTGCCGGTCAAATCTGTTATTCATTATTATTTCGTATTGCTTCTGGTGAAATGTTAGGTAAAGACCAGCCAGTAATTCTTCAACTTTTAGAAATTACACCAGCAATGAAAGTTCTCGACGCTGTTGCAATGGAGCTAAATGATTGTGCTTTCCCATTACTTCACGGTATTGTAACGACTGATGATTCAGCTGTTGCCTTTAAGGGTGCTAATATTGCCTTAATGGTGGGTGCTAAGCCTCGTGGACCAGGAATGGAACGCGCAGATTTATTGAAAGACAATGGTAAAATTTTCAACACATTAGGTAAGGTGATCAATGACGTTGCTGATGCAAACATCCGTATTTGTGTTGTTGGAAATCCTGCGAATACTAATGCTCTTATCCTTTCTAAAAATGCACCTAAGTTAAATCCCCGCAATATTACAGCCTTAACGCGACTTGACCATAACCGTGCGGTTTTCCAGTTGGCTGAAAAAACTGGCAACAATCTTAATGATGTGACACACATGACAATCTGGGGTAATCACTCAACGACACAGGTTCCTGATATTAGCAATGCGATGGTTGCTGGTGAAGCTGCTACTTCTAAGGTAGATAATGAGTGGGCTGAAAACGATTTTATCCCAACAGTTGCTAAACGCGGTGGAGCTGTTATTGCTGCGCGTGGTTCATCGTCTGCTGCATCTGCTGCAAATGGTATTATCGATCATGTACATGATTGGATGCTCGGTACTGCTGAAGGTGACTGGGCTTCAATGGCTGTACCTTCGGATGGTTCATACGGTATAGCTGAAGGCATAATTTTCTCATATCCTGTAACGTGCAAAGATGGTGAATACAGCATCGTTCAAGGTCTAGAATTGAGTGATTTCATTAAAGGCAAAATAAAAGAATCGGAAGCTGAATTAATTGATGAGAGAGAGACTTGCTCAGACTTGTTCTAATTCTTTCTTGAACTGATATTTAGAGTATAAATTAAACCCGCTGACGAAAGTCACGCGGGTTTTTTTATACTCATATTTTGTGAGAATGACTAACAATTTTGAATATTAACCAAAATCTTTAATATTAAAATTATAAAGTTATACTATAACTTATTGTAAATACTCGATTTATTCTGTTTGTCATATTGCGGTATAGAAATTGTATGATTGAAATGATGTGATTAAACAAAAGAGGCCATTATGTCATTATTGGGAAATATCATCTGGTTGGTTTTTGGTGGAATATTTGTATTCTTCGGATATTTAATGGGAGGAATCGTACTGTGTTTTACCATTATAGGAATTCCATGGGGATTTCAGTGCTTTAAATTAGCAGTATTCGCCTTATTTCCATTTGGAAGTGAAACAAGGGACATTAAACAACCTCCTTCGAGTCTAAATCTGCTAATGAATATTATCTGGCTGATCTTTGGTGGTGCCTGGATTGTCATAAACCATTTAATATGGGGGTTATTCTTAAGTATTACTGTTATTGGTTTACCTTGGGGTGTCCAGCACTTCAAAATGGTTCGACTAGCCTTTATGCCGTTTGGTCGCGTGATATATGAAATAGACGATTAATTTTTAATAAACGGGATGAAACCTCTCCGGTTCTGCATTAAACTTACACCTAATATAAGATATTATTTATAGGATAAAAGTCTAATGGTTAATAATTTCCGAGAACTCCTTTCACAGCAAATTTCTGAACTTCATGATAAGGGTTTATACAAAGAAGAAAGGGTGATCAGCAGCCAACAGTCAGCTGATATTGCGGTTAATGATGGCAGTAACGTCATTAATTTTTGTGCAAATAACTATTTAGGATTAGCCAACAATCAAGAATTAATCGAAGCAGGAAAATCTGCTCTTGAAACCTATGGCTATGGTATGGCATCGGTTCGATTTATTTGCGGTACACAGACGGTACATAAAAATCTAGAGCAGCGAATTAGTAGTTTTCTTGGCATGGAAGATACGATTTTGTATTCATCTTGCTTCGACGCTAATGCGGGTCTTTTTGAAACATTGCTAGGAGCTGAAGATGCAATTATTTCTGATGAATTAAACCATGCTTCAATTATAGATGGTGTTCGTCTCTGTAAAGCCAAGAGATTTCGTTATAAAAATAATAATATGGATGATCTTGAACAACAATTAATTGCAGCTGCAGATTATCGATTTAAGTTGATTGCAACCGATGGTGTCTTTTCAATGGATGGCATTATTGCAAATCTAAAAGGTGTATGTGATTTAGCTGATAAATACGGTGCAATGGTCATGGTGGATGATTCCCATGCTGTTGGCTTTATTGGTGAAAATGGCAAGGGTACGCCTGAACACTGTGGTGTTATGGATCGTGTGGATATTATTACTGGTACGCTAGGTAAGGCATTAGGTGGTGCATCAGGAGGCTACACTTCAGCGAGCAGAGAGGTTGTTGATTGGCTTCGCAATCGCTCAAGGCCGTATTTATTTTCAAATACCTTAGCACCTATGATTACAGCTGCGAGCATTAAAGTGATTGATTTGTTAGAGTCTGGTAATTCAGTGCGAGAAAAGTTACGAAGCAATAGTTCATATTTTCGTCAGCAAATGTCAGAGCTTGGGTTTAAGCTAGTACAAGGAGAGCACCCTATCATTCCCGTCATGCTGGGTGATGCAAAATTAGCAAAATCATTTGCTGATGAGATGTTGGCTGAAGGTATATATGTCGTCGGTTTTTCTTTCCCTGTTGTACCCAATGGTAAGGCGCGAATTAGAACTCAGATGTCGGCAGCCCATGATCAGGAACATATTGATAAATGCGTAGCAGCATTTACAAAAGTGGGTAGAAACTTGGGAGTTATTGACTGATGAAGACCCTTGCTAAGTTAAAATCAGAACCAGGGATTTGGATGCATGAGAAGGCTATTCCTGATGTTGGTCACAATGATGTTTTAATTAAGATTAAAAAAACGGCTATTTGTGGTACGGATATTCATATTTATAACTGGGATAGTTGGTCGCAACAAACGATTCCTGTGCCAATGACTGTAGGCCATGAATTTGTTGGTGTAATTGAGGAACTAGGTCAGGAAGTAAAAGGATTTACTATTGGTGATCGGGTATCTGGGGAAGGACATATTACCTGTGGGTATTGTAGAAATTGTCGAGCAGGTAAACGACATCTGTGTAGAAATACTTATGGGGTAGGTGTTAACCGTCCCGGTGCTTTTGCAGAATATCTAGTGATACCTGCTGAAAATGCATTCAAGATCCCCAATGATATTTCAGACGATATGGCTGCAATTTTTGATCCTTTTGGTAATGCAGCACATACGGCTCTTTCGTATGACTTGGTTGGTGAAGATGTTCTTATCACAGGAGCAGGACCTATTGGGATAATGGCTGTTGCAATCTGTCGACATGTTGGGGCTAGGAATGTAGTAATCACTGATATTAATGATTATCGGTTGGGGCTTGCCGCTCAAGTAGGAGCAACACGAACAGTTAATATTAGCAATGAAACACTCACTGATGTAATGAAAGAAATAGGTATGGTTGAAGGTTTTGATGTTGGTCTTGAGATGTCAGGCGTTGGTGTTGCATTCAACGGTATGCTTGAATCTATGAACCATGGAGGAAATGTTGCCCTACTAGGTATTCCTGCTGCTGATACAACCATAGACTGGAACCAAGTGATCTTCAAAGGTTTGCAACTAAAAGGAATCTACGGTCGAGAGATGTATGAAACATGGTACAAAATGGTTGCGATGCTACAATCTGGCCTTAATTTAGAACCTATAGTGACCCATCATTATGCAATCGATGATTTTCAACAGGGATTTGATGTAATGTTATCAGGGAAGTCTGGCAAGGTGATCCTTGACTGGGAAGTTGTTTGAGTAAAAAATTATGCTATT
Organism: Gammaproteobacteria bacterium; assembly: GCA_024206355.1. Lineage (GTDB taxonomy): Bacteria > Pseudomonadota > Gammaproteobacteria > Enterobacterales. Next base: position 7,539 of record JAAGZM010000146.1, read on the forward strand.
CTTATTGTAATATGTCTATAAATCTAATTTATGCCCTTGCATAAAAGTGTATTAACTAAGTATGAATCAAGCTTGGCAGCATTAAAAGCTAAGCGGCTTTTGCAGGCTTTCTATTCAGCTGAAATTGTAATTATTACTATGTCTACAGAGTATTCTTTTGGTATTAAATAGTACAGATTTTGATGGTTCGGGCTCAATTGGCATTGCCATGTGGCCAGAAGATGAAAAGGTTATAGGTGCTGAAGCACTTACTCGATGGCGTCATCCACAAAGAGGTTTAGTTTTTCCAGATAGCTTTATCCCAGCAGCTGAAAAATCAGGTTTGATTGTTGATATAGGAACTTGGGTTATCAATAAGGCGTGCAAAAAAAGTAATAGTTGGCAATTGTCAAAGCGATTATTCAAATTGCTCAAAGTCTGACTTTGGACGTTGTGGCAGAAGGCGTCGAGAATGAAGTAATTAGGGATGTATTAAGACAGTTTGAATGTGATCTTGCTCAAGGATATTTGTGATCAAAACCTCTGCCTATCAATGAATTTCAAGAATTTTTGCAAGATAATGCCAATTCTATATAATATTCATTCCTCGAATAGAATTAATCAACGGTTAAAAATACGATTTTCTATATAATATGAATGGCACTTCAAAAATAGTCTGGACTTGGCGTAGCTTTGAGCAACTGAGTAATTGTCAGCTATATGATCTTTTAAAAGTTCGACAAGATGTATTTATTGTAGAGCAACACTGTATTTATCCTGATATTGATGGGCTCGATGTTAACTGCTTACACCTAGTTGGATATGATTCAGAACAACTGATCGCATATTTACGTCTGATACCTGCAGATTTTCATTGCTCTGGAAATATAGCATTGGGAAGAATTGTTTCTCTGGCCTCTAAGAGGGGTCTCGGCATAGGAAAGATGATGATGCAGCAAGTGATGACATATATTACGAAACACTTTCCCCATCAATCTATTCAATTGTCAGCACAATTTCACTTACTTACTTTCTATCAAAATATGGGCTTTAATTCTATCAGTGAGCCTTACGATGAAGATGGAATAAAGCATATTGATATGCTTTTTACACCGGCTGATGACTAATAGAATTGCGATTGGGCAATTGAATAATCAAAGAGCTGCATTGGCTTTTTGCGATTACTTAAAAACAAAAAATATTAAAGCTTGGGCAGAAAGCGAAGAGTCAAGTTTTCTAGTCTTGATCAATGATCCTGCTGCAGTAGGTTTTGCGAGTGCAGAACTTCGTGACTTTCTCAATAATCCTTCCGATAGTAAGTATTTAGATGCCTCTTGGAGTGAAGGTTCTATTGACCTGAACTATTCGACTCAGATAGCAGAAAAAATATCAGCTA
>JAAGZM010000909.1 GCA_024206355.1 Gammaproteobacteria bacterium
CATTAAAATCTATGGTCCTTGATGCTGGCTTTGAACAGTGTGATATTCATAACCTTTCCGGTGGTATAGTAGCATTACACCGAGGCTTCCGCTTTTGAGTAATCCTCTATTCGAACCACTCGCAGGCTTCATGGAAATAGCCATGAATACCGTCCTGCCTCTGGCTCCTGGATATCAAGAAAAATTACAGGGAATTGCTGGGCGAGTTATAGCTATCTCCTTTACAGATTTAGACTTACAACTATACTTTTTACCAAGCAACTCTCAGTTTATAATTCTCACAAGTTATGAAGGTGATGCGGATGTAAAACTGAGCGGCACAAGCTGGGACTTTTTCCACATGGGTGTCAACCAGCAATCATCTACAACTCCACCGGTTATAGATAGCAATATTCACTTTGAAGGCAATGTTGCAATTGGACAAAAGTTTGCTCAATTATTCAGTGAGCTAAATATTGATTGGGAAGATGCTCTAGCCGACATTTTGGGAGATATCTTTGCCCATAGGGCTGCTAATGCTGCTCGGCAAGCAGGAAGTTGGTTTAATGATATTTTTAACTCTACTCAAGATAACTTAAGTGAATACATACAAGAAGAAATTCGACTAACACCCGCCAAAATTGAAATAGAAAACTTCTATGATGATCTCACTGATCTCCGTGCCGATACCGAACGAATTCTTGCTAAATTTCAGTCAATCAAAGATAAGCTTAATTCATGAATTTTTTTACACGCTTATTTCGACTTAGAAGAATTCTTGCCGTATGCAGAAAATATCGATTAATTGAATTTCTACCTGATTCTTATCGCCATTGGAGAATTGTATTATTTCTAGTTGCTCCATTTGCATCACCTTGCAGTAAAGAACTTTCTCAAGGGCAAAGGCTGAGACGCTCTTTAACTGAACTTGGCCCTATTTTTATTAAATTTGGGCAACTACTTTCTACTCGACGTGATTTACTTCCTGATGATATTTCAGATGCACTTGCTAAACTACAAGATCAAGTAGAGCCCTTTTGCGGGAAGCAGGCTATTCAAATAACTGAGCGGGCACTAGAAGAACCCATTGATTCTATCTTTAGTGATTTTGATGACACTCCTCTGGCATCAGCATCTATTGCTCAAGTACATACAGCAACATTAAAGTCAGGTGAAAAAGTTGTTGTTAAAGTGTTGCGACCTGATATTGAACATGTCATTCAAGCCGATCTTGTGTTGATGACAGGAATAGCTTTCTGGCTAGATAAGTATTTCACTAAAAGCCATCGATTTAAGCCAATTGAAGTTGTTGAAGAATATCAACAAACTATCCTCAATGAGTTAGATTTAAAACGTGAAGCTGCCAATACGATGGAACTACGTCGTAATTGGAAAGATTCTAAGTTACTTTATGTACCAGAAATTTATTGGGATTACTGCCACAAAACAATACTTGTTGTTGAACGTATTTACGGGATCGCTATTTCAGATATTGATGCTCTAAAAGCAGCTGGCACTAATATGAAGACACTCTCTGAGCGTGCTGTTGAGATCTTTTTTACCCAAGTATTTCGCGATAGTTATTTTCATGCTGATATGCACCCTGGCAATATTTTTGTTGATGTTTCTGATCCAGAGGAACCACAATACATTGCTATTGATTGCGGTATTATGGGAACGTTGACAAGTCAGGATCAACGATATCTCGCTGAAAACTTCTTAGCTTTCTTCAACCGTGACTACAAAATGGTGGCAAAGCTACATATTGAATCTGGTTGGATCCCTTCAGGAACTCCTGAAGCTGAATTTGAAGCGGCAATAAGAACTGTCTGCGAACCTATTTTTGGTAAACCTCTGAGTGAAATATCATTTGGGAGCTTCCTATTAAGCCTCTTTCAAACGGCTAGACGATTCAACATGTCAGTACAACCGCAACTGGTATTACTACAAAAAACTTTACTTTATGTAGAAGGACTTGGACGACAACTCTACCCTGAGTTAGATCTTTGGCAGACAGCAAAGCCTTACCTAGAAAACTGGATGAAAGAACGTATGAGTCCTTCAACTTTGATTGAAGAGATTAAGCGTAGAGCACCGTTTTGGCGGGAAAAAATTCCAGAAATTCCTGATCTTGTTTACAAAGCACTAAAAAATGACAATAAAAAACAGAGTTTACTCGAAGAGCAGGTTTCAATATTAAAACAACAGGTACAGAAACAAGAACGGCGACATAAGCGCACTATTATTGGCATTTCAGGAGCTGTTTGTATCTTTTCAGGTATTTTATTGCACTCAACTTCTGTAACAAGTAATTATTTAGATTCTATTTTGGTCATATCAGGCACCACATTCCTATTATTAAGTTTCCGTAAAAGTTGAATTATACCTACATGGATAATGATAATTAGCAATTGCCAAGAATGACTAATGCAGCACTTTTATGCCTTGAATATGATAGCTTCTAGTCTAGCTGAAACCTGCAACTTGAAGTAGAATTGGTATACACCAAAGAATTATCACGAAAAAATGTCCAAATTTGGGTTATAATATCGATATTAGGGACTTTAGCATCAACAATATTGGTTAATAGAACATTATGGATACGTTATTTTCAAAAATAATTGATGGTGAAATA
>JAAGZM010000147.1 GCA_024206355.1 Gammaproteobacteria bacterium
ACCCCCTCACGGCTGTATAGAACTTCGTAAAGGAGGCGGTGACTGTTAACGCATCGTACACTATCTAAAATAGTCTCAAGCGTACATGACCGATTCACGTATGTTTCTGACATCGAGTTGTACAATGTCAAAGAGCATTGGATTAGCTTTGATGAGATACCAGAGGGTAATTTTTCTGGAGATTGTGAAGATTTTACGCAGGCGGTCAGGAAAGAATTAGCGGCCATTGGTGAAAAATCAAGAATTGCAACGTGCGGCATTAACAGCACACGAATGAATCATGCTGTATGTATATATGAAAATTGGGTGATTGACAACGTACACAAATGGCCAATGCTAAAATCAGACCTACAAAATTACAAATTTATATCAATATCTGGATTTAATGCCGGTGATAAGTGGCATGAGTTACTATAATTTAACAAAGAGTGAATGAATATGAGTGTTTTAATTGCAAGTACAACGAGCGCAGCACAGAGCGCAGGCACTGAGATTGCAGCAGGATCGTCGGTCACAGTGATAGCAACCCAAGGCATTGCTTCAAATGAGGAGGCAGTCATTGAGGTGGCAACAACAACGGACACATGGACACCATCAGGTGAGGTCATATCAAGGTCGCAGCCCGTTAAAATCATAAACGGAGGCGTAACATTTAGAATAAATAAGCCCGCATCCGTTGTTGCCTATGGCGTTGAAGTTAATTAACAATCAATGATCATAGTCCAGAACTTAAAAACAATTGAGAAAAAACTAACTAAGATCGGCAAACAAGTTAAGTTCGCCAGTGCGGTTGCATTAACTAAGACTGCACAAAAGGTTAAGGTTG
>JAAGZM010000148.1 GCA_024206355.1 Gammaproteobacteria bacterium
GTGCCAGAGCAATAACGCTTCTAGTTGACTATCAAATACCTCTTCTTGTTGATCATTGAGTGACAAATAATCATCAAGATACCAAGGAATAACCCAGTCCAAATTATTATAGGTGAACTTCACTCCCATGCAAGCAGTAATAAATATTGATAGTATAAAAATAATGATGATTTTTTTAAATGCCATAACAAAATGTCCTCCTTAAAAAAGTAGGTTTGCACAAGAATAGAGTATTCTGCGATGTCAATATAGTTGAGGTTGTAAAAATATGTAACAAACCGCTATTTTTCATAAACAGGGAAAAGCGCTGAAATGCTTTAAATAACTACTGATTCGACTAGTTTTTAGTTGACTTACGACCTGTCATTGGTATCCTACGCTGCTATTGTAGAATTAGCCCGTTAGAATGAAGGTTGAATAAAAAAAACAGGGCAGAAATAAGGTAAATTTGAAATGCCGGTAATCACGCTTCCTGATGGAAGTCAGCGAAATTTTGATAACGCAGTCACTGTAATGGATGTTGCCATGGACATTGGTCCTGGGCTTGCCAAAGCAACTATAGCAGGTCGTGTAAACGATCAGCTTGTTGATGCCTGTGAGTTAATCGAAAAGGATGCCAGTCTAGCAATTATTACCAGTCGTGATGAAGAAGGTCTTGAGATTATTCGTCACTCTTGCGCCCACCTAATGGGACACGCGATTAAGCAGCTTTATCCTGATGTGAAAATGGCCATTGGTCCAACTATCGAAAATGGATTTTATTACGATATTGATTCTGACCACACTTTCACTCAAGACGATATAGATAAGCTTGAAAAGCGAATGAAAGAGCTTGCCAAAAAGGGCTATCAGGTTATCAAGAAAATGGTACCGCTTGATGATGCTTTCCAGATCTTTAAAGAGCGCGGTGAATCCTACAAATTAGAAATTATTAGTGATGACATTCCTGCAGGCTCAATTGTTGGTCTATATCATCATGAAGAATATATTGATATGTGTCGTGGTCCACACGTACCAAACATGTCTCATATCAAAGCATTTACATTGACTAAACTTGCCGGTGCGTACTGGCGTGGTAAATCAGAAAACAAAATGCTACAAAGAATTTATGGTACTGCTTGGGCGAATAAGAAAGAACTTACTGCATACATCAAGCGTATTGAAGAAGCGGAAAAACGTGATCACCGCAAAATTGGTAGGCAATTAGACTTATTCCATTTTCAGGAAAATGCGCCTGGAATGGTATTTTGGCATCCAAAAGGTTGGTCTTTGTTCCAGTCAGTTGTTCAGTACATGCGCAAGGTATTAAGGGATAATGATTATGGTGAAGTGAAAGCACCAATGATCATGGATCGCAGTCTCTGGGAAAAATCAGGGCACTGGGACAAGTACAAGGAAGATATGTTCACTACCCATTCTGAAAATAGAGAATATGCGGTAAAACCAATGAACTGTCCGGGTCATGTTCAGATCTTTAATCAGGGTTTAAAATCTTACCGTGATTTACCACTAAGATTTGCAGAATTTGGTTCTTGCCACAGAAATGAGCCTTCAGGTGCTTTGCATGGCTTAATGCGAGTTCGAGGTTTTACGCAAGATGATGCTCACGTATTTTGTACATCCGAACAAATTCAAGAAGAAGTCATTAAACTTATCGATATGATTTATGGCATCTACACAGATTTCGGTTTTCATGATATTTCAATTGAACTATCAACCCGACCAGAGAAACGTGTCGGTAGCGATGAAGACTGGGATGTCTCAGAACAAGCACTTGCTGATGCCTTAAAGTCCAAAAACATTGATTACAATATTAATCCTGGCGATGGCGCATTTTATGGTCCTAAGATTGATTTCTCTTTGAGAGATTGTCTTGGAAGAGTTTGGCAATGTGGAACAGTTCAGCTCGATTTTTCTATGCCAGGACGTCTTGATGCAGAGTATGTTGCTGAAGATGGTACGAAAAAAACACCGGTTATGATACACCGAGCAATACTTGGATCGTTAGAGCGTTTTATCGGAATTTTGATAGAAGAATTTGCTGGCAAATTTCCTACTTGGTTATCACCTGTTCAGGTCTGTGTAATGAATATTACCGATAAACAGGCTGATTGGGCGCAAAAAGTAGTAAAGTATATGAAAAATAAGGGCTTTAGAGTCGATTTAGACTTGAGAAATGAGAAAATCGGCTATAAGATCCGAGAGCACACTTTAAAGCGCACACCATTTCTTCTTGTAGTGGGTGATCGTGAAGTGGAAAATGAGGCTATTGCTGTACGAACTTTAGATGGAAAAGATCTAGGTTCGCTCTCTCTAGAACGTTTTGGGGAACTGCTAGAGAGCGAAGTTAAAAGTCTTGGTAAAATTGAAATATCAAATATAGTTTTAGGGGAGTAAACCATTAAGCCAGGTATGAGAAAAGGTCAAGTAAAACGAGAAAATCGTTTAAATGACGAAATAGATATTCCAGAGGTTCGCTTGATTGGAGCCGATGGTGAACCAGTTGGTATCGTAACAACAGATGAAGCATTAGATCTTGCTTACGAGGCTAACCTGGATTTGGTGGAGATTTCTCCAAATGCAGAACCGCCAGTTTGTCGTGTTATGGACTACGGCAAGTTTGTTTTTGAAAAAAACAAACAAAAGGCAGCTGCAAAGAAGAAACAGAAACAGATTCATATTAAAGAAATAAAGTTTCGCCCAGGGACGGATATAGGAGATTATCAGGTAAAACTTCGCAACCTGATACGTTTCCTTGAGGACGGGGACAAGACTAAGGTAACTATGCGTTTCCGCGGTCGAGAGATGGCTCATCAGGAGATAGGTCGTGATTTACTCGAGAGAGTAAAAGTTGATCTTGAAGAGTATGGCACTGTTGAATCCTTTCCGAAAATGGAAGGTAGACAGATGATCATGGTCATCGCCCCAATCAGGAAGAAATAGACTTAACCGTCAACTTCTTTCTAAACCTAGCTTTTCTATGGTATTAGGAAAGTTAGTTATTAAAGACAAACACTGGCGAATAACGTCACCTCCATGTCGGAGATGAGGCCAGCTTTGTCAATCGCAATGCGAGTTTTATTATGCCAAAAATGAAAACAGATAGGGGCGCTGCAAAGCGTTTCCAAAAAACGGGCGGTGGTGGCTTTAAGCGCAAGCAAGCCAACAAGCGTCATATCCTAACTAAGCAAACTACGAAGCTGAAGCGTCATTTACGCGGCGGTGACATGGTTGCTGATGCCGATGTACCTTCGATTCGTCGAATGTTACCTTACGCTTAAAGAGAGGATTTGAGAGATGCCTAGAGTAAAACGTGGTGTACAGGCTCATGCCCGTCACAAGAAAATCCTTAAGCTGGCCAAGGGTTATTACGGAGCTCGTAGCCGAGTTTACCGTGTAGCTAAACAGGCTGTTATTAAAGCTGGACAATACGCATACCGTGACCGTCGTCAACGTAAGCGTCAGTTCCGTCAATTGTGGATCGTTCGTATTAACGCCCAAGCGCGTGAATGTGGATTGAGCTACAGCCGCTTTATTAACGGACTGAAAAAAGCATCGATTGAAGTTGATCGAAAAATGCTGGCCGATTTGGCTGTTTTTGACAAGGTTGCATTTGCAGCTATTGCTGAGCAGGCCAAAGCAGCATTGTCTGACTAAGGTTATTTTTTATGACTCAAATATGAGTTAGTAGAGAATATCTTTGACAGGGGAAAGGTTCAGCCTTTCCCCTGTTTTTATTTGAAAACTGTTTTAAGTAGGAAAATCAACCATGCAAAGGTTGCCAGAAATAAAAGCTGAAGGTTTAGCTGCCATTAAAGATTCAACTGATCCTAGTCAACTGGAGCAAATTCGTGTTGAGTATATGGGTAAAAAAGGCCGATTAACCGAACTACTAAAAGGCTTAGGTAAACTTGATGCTGCAGAACGTCCAAAAGCGGGTGCTGCAATTAATGTTGTTAAGCAAGAAATTCAACGAGCTATCCAAAATCGTTCTACCGAATTAGAAGAAGAAGTACTAGCGGATAAACTCGCTAGTGAAGCTATTGATGTCACCTTACCAGGACGTGGTGAACTCAGCGGTGGCTTACACCCAGTGACACGAACATTACAAAGAATTGAAGAATTCTTTGCTCAGGTAGGTTTCAGCGTTGAAACTGGCCCTGAAATAGAAGATGACTATCATAACTTTGAGGCGTTGAATATTCCGGCTCATCATCCTGCCAGAGCAATGCATGATACGTTTTATCTTGGACCTGACCGCTTGTTACGTACCCAGACTTCTGATGTGCAAATCAGAACTATGGAAAAGAAAAAGCCACCATTACGCATTATTGCTCCAGGTCGAGTATATCGATGCGATTCAGATATGACTCATACGCCTATGTTTCATCAGGTTGAAGGATTGCTTGTAGATGAGCACGCAAGCCTAGCTGATTTAAAAAGCATGTTGTATGACTTTTTGCATAATTTCTTTGAAGACGATTTTGATATCCGCTTTAGACCGTCTTATTTCCCCTTTACTGAACCCAGTGCTGAAGTTGATATTCAGATTGGCAAAAATAGTGAATGGCTAGAAGTGCTTGGTTGTGGAATGGTTCATCCTAACGTATTAGAAAAAGTTGGTATTGATAGTGAAAAATACACCGGCTATGCCTTTGGTATGGGCGTTGAAAGGCTTACTATGCTGCGTTATGGCGTAAAAGATTTAAGAATGTTCTTTGAAAATGATTTTAGATTCCTTCGTCAATTCAAATAATACTTATTGCCAGAATATATAAAGAGTAACGATTATGAAATTCAGTGAAAGCTGGTTAAGAGAATGGGTCAACCCTGATGTTAGTACTGAGACCCTTTGTGAACAACTAACAATGGCTGGTCTTGAAGTTGATGGCGTTGAAGCCGCAGCGGAAGCATTTAGTGGCGTTATTGTTGCTGAAATCATTGAAACTAAACCACATCCTGATGCTGATAAGCTGCAAGTTTGTGTTGTTTCAAATGGTAATGATACTGTTGAAATCGTTTGTGGAGCTCCTAATGCTCGAGCCGGAATTAAAGTTGCTTGCGCCGAAGTAGGGTCGGTATTGCCTGGTAATTTCAAAATTAAAAAAGCTAAATTACGCGGTATAGTTTCAATTGGCATGCTTTGTTCTGGATCAGAACTTGGAATATCTGAAGAGGCTGATGGTATTATGGAACTAGCTTCAGATGCACCGTTAGGTACAAACTTCAGAGAATATTTGCAGTTAGATGATCAGAGCATTGATGTCGATTTAACACCTAACCGTGGTGATTGCTTAGGTATTCGTGGTGTAGCTCGTGAAGTGGGAGTAATCAATAAGATTGCTGTGACTGAGCCTGTTATAGAAGCAGTAACGGCGACAATAGATGATACCTTAGCAATTGAACTTCAGGCAGAAGAGGCATGTCCTCGTTATGCTGGTCGAATTATAAAGAATATCAATCCGAAAGCTATGACGCCTTTATGGATGGTTGAAAAACTTCGTCGAAGTGGTATTAGAGCGATTTTCCCACTAGTAGATATCACTAACTACATATTGCTTGAATTAGGTCATCCAATGCATGCCTTTGACCTTCGTGAGATTAAAGGTGGTGTTCGAGTTCGTTTTCCAGAGGCTAATGATAAGTTAGTATTGCTCGATGGTAAAGAAGTTGAGCTATCAAACGATACTTTATTGATTGCCGATCACGAACGTCCTCTAGCATTAGCCGGAATTATGGGTGGTGAGCACAGTGGTATTGCTGATGATACGGTAGATGTATTTTTAGAAAGTGCCTGGTTTAACCCACTTGCTATTGTAGGTAAGGCAAGACAATACGGTTTGCATACAGATGCTTCACATCGATATGAGCGTGGTGTTGATCCACAACTACAGACTGTGGCAATTGAAAGAGCATCCGAACTGATTTTATCCATCTGTGGTGGCGATGCAGGTCCTGTGGTTGATGCAACAAGCTCAGAGTATCTTCCTAAAGAAAGTACTGTTTCTTTGCGTAGGAGTCGTGTTACACGTCTTCTTGGTGTAGAGCTTGCTGATGATGTAATTGAAGATATATTAATGCGACTTGAAATGAAACTTGAGTCTACGGATGGAGGTTGGTTGGTCACTGCACCAAGTCATCGTTTTGATATTGAAATCGAAGCAGATTTAATCGAAGAGCTAGCCAGAATATACGGCTATAACAATATGCCAGCTAAAAAGTCTAAAGGTGAAATGAAAATGACTGCCAAGCCAGAGAAATTAGCTGAAATTAATCGCTTCAAGCATTTAATGGTTGCGCGAGGTTATCAAGAAGCTATTACTTATAGCTTTGTTGATCCGGTGATGCAGACGTTGCTATTTCCAGAGTCAGAGTCACTGAGTCTGTTAAATCCAATATCAAATGATATGGCTGATATGCGTGTAAGCTTATGGCCAGGATTAGTTCAGGCGCTTCGACGCAATCAAAGTTTTAGAGAGCAAAGAGTTAGACTCTTTGAAACTGGATTAAGATTTTTACCTGCAGGTGACGATATTAATCAGCAACTAACCATTGCAGGATTAATTTCAGGTAATCAACTACCCATGAATTGGGAAAATAAAAATCAGCCTGTTGATTTTTATGATATGAAGGCAGATGTTGAAGCATTATGTGGTATTTCTGCTTTAGAATTTGAATTTTCCGTAGAGGCCGCTGATATTTCTGCTCTACATCCTGGTCAGTCAGCAAAATTATCACGAAATGGTGAGAACATCGGTTATTTTGGTGCGATACATCCTGCAATTTCTAAAAAGTTGAAATTAGCTGGTCCTGTATTCTTGTTTGAAATTGCAATTGAGGGTTTATCTATTGTTAATATCCCAGAATATCAAGAATGGTCGCGTTTCCCCGGTAGCACAAGGGATTTAGCGGTGGTTATTGATGAGTATGTAACGGCTAATGAGCTGATAAATACGGTTAAAGAAGTCGGTGGAAAATGTTTAGCAGAAGTTAGAATTTTTGACATATATCGCGGCAAAGGTGTTGATTTTGGTAGAAAAAGTATTGCTCTGGGCTTGACCTTTAGTGATTTTTCGACCACTCTTAAGGATACAGAAGTAAATGAGATGATCGTTGCGATCATTAATCGGTTGTCAGAGCGTTATTCTGCAACCTTAAGAGATTAATTATGGCCCTGACAAAAGCAGCATTAGCTGAAAAGTTATTTGAAGAACTCGGCTTAAACAAACGTGAAGCCAAAGAGATTGTTGAAGTATTTTTTGAAGAAATTAGCCGAGCATTAGAATCAAATGAGCAGGTCAAGTTTTCCGGATTTGGAAACTTTGACTTACGTTTAAAAAAAGAACGTCCAGGAAGAAATCCAAAAACTGGGGAAAAAATACCTATTAGCGCACGTCAGGTAGTTACTTTCCGTGCAGGACTAAAATTAAAGGCTAGAGTAGAAGCATATGTTGGAACCAACACTTAATAGTGAGTTACCAGCAATACCAGGTAAACGTTACTTCACCATTGGTGAGGCTAGTGAATTATGCCTGGTTAAACCCCATGTCTTACGTTATTGGGAGCAAGAATTTCCTCAATTAACACCCGTAAAACGTCGTGGTAATCGTCGTTACTATCAGCGCGGAGATGTACAGGTTATTCGTTCAATTCGTGAGTTATTATATGAACATGGCTTCACAATCGGTGGCGCACGTCAAAAATTAGAGCAAGATGATGGAAAGGAAGCCGCACCTGAAGATCCTCAATCTGTACAACAAATCATCGGTGAACTCGAAGAAGTGCTCGCTTTACTTAAGAGCTAGTCTTAAATATCAAAATATCCCTGAAAAGCTATTCCATCTTTTCAAGCAATCGGTTAATATGCCTCGCTTCACGCTTTTCATCAGCGTGAAGATAGTGTCGGGGCGTGGCGCAGTCTGGTAGCGCACATGCTCGGGGTGCATGTGGTCGGAGGTTCAAATCCTCTCGCCCCGACCAATA
>JAAGZM010000910.1 GCA_024206355.1 Gammaproteobacteria bacterium
AATATCTTGTTGAGCAAATGTAAGGTCTTGATGTTCTGTTAAGTTTTGAACATCAAGTTTAATGGTCGTTAATTGTTTGCTCAGTGGCAACTGCTCGAGGTGCTCTCGAAGACTTTCTCCAACTTTTCCCTTAATCTCATCTGCATGTTTGATTAGATTATCAAGGGTCTCATATTGAGTTAGCCATTTTGCAGCCGTTTTAGGACCTACTTTTGGAATTCCAGGGATATTATCAGAGGTATCACCCATGAGTGCCAAATAATCAATAATTTGATCAGGACGCACGGCAAATTTATTCATTACACCCTCAGGATCAAGAATAACTTTGTTCATGGTATTAATTAGGCTAATTGAAGGCGTGACTAATTGCGCCAAATCTTTATCACCCGTAGAAATCAGAACAGGAATATTATCGGCGGCGGCTTTTACTGCAATCGTTCCAATGACATCGTCTGCCTCAACACCTTCAATAACAACCAATGGGATACCAAGCGCTTTAATCAATTCATGTAAAGGGGCTATTTGCTGCCGTAATTCGTCAGGCATAGGTGGTCGATGAGCCTTATATTCAGAATAAAGGTCACTACGAAAAGTTTTACCTTTTGCATCAAAAATCATCGCCATATGACTAGGTTGATACTCAACGATCAGCTTTTTCATCATATTGATAACACCATAGACGGCACCCGTAGGATTTCCCTTGCTATTGGTGAGAGGGGGCATGGCATGAAAGGCTCTAAATAAATAAGATGAGCCATCTACGAGGATTAATGGTGTTTTATTGTCTGTCATGGTTAAATCAATAGCCTATAATAAAGGTGTAGGAGATACTTTTCCTATAAGATGGTTATATTAATCAATTAAAAGAAGATACAACAGCATGAATAAGCAGATATTGAGTATTATTTTACTATTTATTACCACAGTCAGTTTTGCGGCAGAGCAGAAAAGTGCTGATAAAAATGCTACTGATAAACGTAAACCTGTTCAACAGGCACCAAAAGTAAGGCAGGGCAATGTTATGCAGCCTGAAATTACTATTACAGATGGTAAAGATAAGACTGTCAAAGAGTATCATATAAATGGTCAACTTAGAGCGATAAAAGTAATGCCTAAAAATGGATTTCCGCACTACTTTTTGATCGATCATAAAGGTACTGGTGAGTTCGTTAAAATGGGGCCAGATATGGGACCTGAGCTAGAAGTACCACAGTGGATACTCTTTGAATGGTGAATCAATAACTTATTTAATAATAGTAATAAGATCAGTAAGAAAGATCAGCTAACTAGTTGGAATAAAAAGAATAGTTG
>JAAGZM010000911.1 GCA_024206355.1 Gammaproteobacteria bacterium
CCTAATACTTTGATATATCGACAACTTTGTTTAAGTTCATCAATCGCCTCAGCAACACCTTGCTCAGCTTGATTACCATCGAGATCAATATAGAACATTTCTTCCCATGGATTTCCAAGTATGGGTCTAGACTCTAACTTTGTTAGATTAATACCATGATTTTGAAAGACTAATAATGCATCAACAAGAGCCCCTGCATGTTGGCGCGTTGCTATCATCAAGGTTGTTTTACAGGACAATGATTCGTGCACTGCCTGAGCTTCTTGTGCGAGTATCATAAAACGGCTGTAATTTTGTTTTTGATCTGCTATATCTGTTGCGATCACCTGAAGTTGATAAAGTGCTGCTCCCTGGTGCCCTGCAATAGCCGCGATGTTTTTACGTTCATCTGATTGAACGGTTTCCAGAGCATGGGCAGTACTGTGGGTATATTCTATTTTCTTGATACCGAGTTTCTTCAATTGTCGAATGCACTGGGTTCTTGCTTGTGGATGGGCAATTACAGTATCGATATCAGATAAACCTGTGCCTTTTTTAGAGATCAGGCAATGTTCAACTTTTAAGTTTTCTTCACCAATAATATGTAGCGGGCAATCAATTAGCAGATCGTACACCTCATTGATTCCACCTGATGTTGTATTTTCGATAGGCAAAACCGCCACATTGGCATTGCCATCAACCACTTGATTTAGAACTTCTTGAAAATCATCACAGCAGATATGTTCAACAACTGATTGGCTATGAGCAAAATGTTTGTCACTAGCAAGATAGCTGTAGGAACCTTCATTTCCTAGATGAGCAACTTTAAAGTCGTTGCTATGAATAGGCGTATTTTCAGCTTGTAGGAAGGCTTTTTGTACTTGTAGTGAATCATCAATAATTCGATTGAAGATATCAAGAATAAAATGGCTATCGAGATTTTTATCTTTGCCTAGTCTGATGAGTCGACTGAGTAATTCATTTTCTCGTACTTTGTCGCGAAGCTTAATGCCATGTTTTGTCTTGGTAGACGCAACATCACGCACCAGATCACGGCGCTTAGAAAGTAGCGAGAGCAGATCTTCATCGAGTTGGCTAATATCTTTTCTTAAGCCAAGCAATGGTGAGTTTTCAGTATCTGACATAATTGTTTCCTAACTTATTGCATCATCTTAAAGCACAAAAAAAACCTCCCGATGGGAGGTTTCTAGATGCTTTTTAAACGAACAGCAGCTATCAATCTCCACAAGTATAGTTATTAAAATAAAAATTTTCTGACCGTCTGCTTTTAATCATGATCCTAGAGTAGCGGTAGCCGATAACCTATGTCAAGAATAAGATTAAAAGTTATGGTTTGATAACTGTTGAGATTGTTTTTATAACAGGGTTATCGTTACAATAGTGTAAATAAGACTAGAAATGATGGCCACATAATTAAGTGATTAGAAATATGACCAGTACTATAACTGAAAATAGTTTTAACGACATGACTGTAGAGCAATTGGATAAGCTGATTGAACAGTTGCAAGTGCAAAAGAAATCTTTAGTTGAAGGTATAACAAATACGGTCTCGTCAGGTACTTATAATTGTAAAAAGTTCGGCAATAAAAATATAGTAGTAGTGGGTGGTAAAGGTCAGCTTGGACGAATATTTGTTGAATTATTTAATAAGTCTGGTTATCAGGTTTCTATACTTGAAAAAGATGAATGGCACAATTCTGAACTAATGCTCACTAAAGCTGCTCTAGTACTTATTGCTGTCCCAATCAATTTGACAATACAGACGATAGAAAGATTGTCGCTATTATCAGCTGATTGTGTGCTTGCAGATGTCACAAGTATTAAACAGAAACCTGTTGATGCTATGTTAAATTGCCACTTGGGTCCTGTTGTCGGTTTGCACCCAATGTTTGGACCAGATGTTAAAGATTTTAATAATCAAACAGTTATCGTTTGTGAAGGTAGGGAACCATCAAAATACCAATGGTTAATCGAGCAACTGGAAGAATGGCAGGCGAGATCGTATGAAATTAGTGCAGAGCAACATGACTCAGCAATGGCAATGGTTCAAGTTATGCGTCACTTCTCGACGGTAGCTTATGGTTACCACTTAATGCAAGAAGACACAAATTTAGCTGAAATTATTAAGCTAAGTTCACCTATTTATCGACTGGAATTAGCTATGGTAGGACGATTGTTTGCTCAAGATCCTGCCTTGTATACCGATATCATTTTTTCTAATCTCGACAATGTGAAATCCATTAAACGATTTATCAATCGCTTCGAAGAGTTGTTGACGATTATGGAATCGGGAGATAAAGAGGCTTTCGTCGAAAAATTCGACCAAACAGCAGACTGGTTTGGTGATTATGCCGATAAGTTTCTTGCAGAAAGTAGCGAAATGCTAATAAACACAAATAGGGTCAGATGAAGTTGATAAAAAGGGGGCAAAATAAAACTACCTCGAACTGCTTACTTCTTGCACAAAATCAGATAGAATGCGCGCCCTAATATAGTCAGTCATCTGTACAAAGGTAAAAAAAGTGATTTCTACAGCAAATATCACCATGCAGTTTGGTGCCAAGCCCCTTTTTGAAAATATCTCCATTAAATTTGGAGAAGGCAACCGTTATGGTCTTATTGGTGCCAATGGTTGCGGTAAATCGACTTTTATGAAGATCCTTGCCAGCAACCTTGAGCCTTCAACTGGGCAAGTTATGCTTGATCCACATGATAGCATTGGTGTACTTGGGCAGGATCAATTCGCCTATGAAGAATTTTCCGTCGTTGATACTGTGATCATGGGTGATAAAGAACTTTGGGAAATCAAGCAGGAACGCGATCGTATTTATTCATTGCCAGAAATGAGTGAAGATGAAGGTATGAAGGTTGCTGAGCTAGAAGTGGCTTTTGCTGAGATGGATGGTTATACAGCAGAGTCTCGTGCGGGTGAGTTATTATTGGGCCTGGATATCCCCGAAGAGCAACATTTTGGATTAATGAGTGCCGTTGCACCTGGTTGGAAACTTAGAGTTCTATTAGCTCAGGTATTATTCGCTGATCCAGACATATTTCTATTGGATGAGCCTACCAACAACTTAGATATTAACTCTATACGCTGGTTGGAAGGTATCTTAAGCCAACGAAAATCAAC
>JAAGZM010000912.1 GCA_024206355.1 Gammaproteobacteria bacterium
AACATTCATTTGAAGAACTACTTGATAAAAGGGCATCTGCCCTTTTATCGGCAGTTAAAATAATTACTAAACAATGCAAACAAATTGAGTCAATGAAAAATTGCGAAAATTGTAATTTTTATTATAAGCATCCAACAATGGATGAACCTTGCAGAACTTGTAAAAGCCAAGACAAATGGAGTAAGAAAAATGAATAATATTTACGGATATTGCCCTTTGTGCAATGCACCTGGGGTTACAAGAGAAAGAAGGCCTAATGGAGATGATACATGCCAGAATGGTCATGTATACTTTAGCTCTGATGCAGTGAATCAACCAGCTGATACTGTAGGCAGGGTTGAATCTGCTATGGACATCCTGCGAGAGAGTATGAAAGATAAAAGTAAAGGTGAACTGTATCACACTTGGAAATGTAATATTAAATTCTTCATGTATGACGCAATACTTACCGAAATAGACAAACCTGGCTCAGACTTTTCGATGAAGCAGCTTTCTGATGCTTGTGATAACGGGG
>JAAGZM010000913.1 GCA_024206355.1 Gammaproteobacteria bacterium
CAAATGACACAACAGGCACTAATACATTTGCTTTCACTGCATCAGAAGCGGATATTTATATAGCATTCTCAAGAGATGACACGGGCATAGCGTCAGAGTTTTATATTGACAATGTATTAGTAGTTAAATCTAATAATTTAATTACCAATGGCACATTTGATAGTGACCTAAGCAATTGGACTGATGACTCGACAGGAACAGCCTCAGTAAGCTGGAATGCAGCTGGCACAATACAATTCAATAGCACAGACGCGCAAAACAGGGGCAGAGCATCACAATCAATACAAACAGAAGCAGGCGAGAGTTATGAGTTAACTTTTGAAAGTGCTGCTAATACAGCAATTACTATATATGTAGGAACATCTACAGGATCATCAAATTTAGCATCGCAAACGACTGCCCCATATACATCAACAACATTTATCTTTGTGGCAACAACATCCACCACTCATTTAAGATTACTAGGCACAGCGAACACAAATGTCGCCCAGGCAGACAACATCTTAGTAGTTAAAGTGTAAAATGCGTTATATCACCACATTATTAATTTTACTAAATGATAACGTACACAAATCAGACCTATCAAACTATAAATTTATATCAATATCGGGATTTAATGCCGGCGATAAGTGGCATGAGTTACTATAATTTAACAAAGAGTAAATGAATATGAGTGTTTTAATTGCAAGTACAACTAGCGCAGCACAGAGC
>JAAGZM010000914.1 GCA_024206355.1 Gammaproteobacteria bacterium
CCCACGCCTCCGAAGAGATCAGGGCCTTAACCTGACGCCTTAGACCACTCGGCCACTCAACCACAAACATTTATTGAGTACTTGCAGTCAGTACACACACACATACATAAAAAATGTTGCGTATTTGCGTATAAATTTTACAAATTTCCGCGCGAGTGATTATTTTTTTTTGTTGATATACGTATGTGAAATTGCAGTATATTGTGGTGAAAATAATATTTACACACATACACACACAATAAAAAAAAATAATGTATATAGCGATTCGAGGTTTCGATCCTCGGACCTTAGGATTATGAGACCTACGCGCTGCCAACTGCGCCAGTCGTGCAATGTTATTTATTTTGTGTTGTGATATATGTATGCTCACTCACACACACACAAAAAAAATAATAATTCATTGCTAGACTCAAGTGCACTCTTGACGGGATTCGACCCCGCAACCTCTGGATTAGAAGTCCAATGCGCGATCCATTGCGCCACAAGAGCATTTTTTGTCTGTGTTGTGAATGTACAGACACTCACACACACGCACACATACACACAAAAAAAACTTTTACTTTTTGGGCCTACCGGGATTTGAACCCGGATCAGTGGATTCAGAGTCCACTGTGCTAACCGTTACCCCATAGGCCCAACTGTATTGTATTGTGATTTATGTGTGTGTGTGTGAATTAAAAAAATTGTATATCAGATTATGCGTCGACCGGGAATCGAACCCGGACCTCGTGCTTGGAAGGCACGAATTCTAACCATTGAACTATCGACGCATTTTTGTTATATTTTA
>JAAGZM010000915.1 GCA_024206355.1 Gammaproteobacteria bacterium
CAAGATCCCTATAATGATGCATCCGATCAAGAGCAACGTATTATCAGAGAGTAGTTAACTCTTCCAGTTTTGTTTCTGTTCAGCTAATGTTCAGATAGAAGCTGTTAATCTGTCATCATTGAGTAAGAGTGAGGACAGGAAGATGAAAAAACTAATTATTCTATTAACCCTGGTAAGTTTTATACAGCCCCTGGATCTGTTAGCAAAAGAACGACCAGAGCATCGGGAAAAGAAAAGCCAGCGACACAGTCGACAATCTAAACCATCAAAAGCTCAGATCAGTCGACAATCTAAACCATCAAAAGCTCAGATCAGTCGACAGAAACAGGTTCGCCAGAAAAATTATTCAAAAAATGATAATGCCAGTCGACGGCAAAATGTGTCGGAAAATATTCAGCATAGACAGGCAACTGTTCTAAGTCGAAATAAGCCTAGTAAGCACGAGAAAAAATATAATCGTACTAATAGACATTCAGGCCGTCATATTGTAGATAGAACTAACAACAAGCGTTATAGATCAGTAAAAAATCATCGAGAGTTCGTTAATAAGCAAAAGTATAGACGACACAATATCGTTTATCGTGATCAGCATCGTCGATATAACTATGATCACTATCGCGGAAGTCATCAATATGGTAAATGGCATGTAGGTCACGGGCATCATCATTATGACTATCGTTATCGCTACACCTATAACCCCTATCAATGGTATGACAATTATTATTATCAATCATATTTTGATTGGAGATGGGGTAGAACAAGTTATGGCAGCTATTCATATGACTATTATGACCCTTATTATTGCCCAGATGGGTTCACTGAATTTGTAGCAGGATTAGCAGTAGGCGCTTTGATTTACAACTGGTAACAATTCGCCAGTTGTTTTGGCCATGCATTGCATGGCCTTTTTTTGTTTTTCAGTCTTGTGTTTGCTGAGTTAGGAGGCTATATTAGCCCTTTATTGTTACTGAAACGCAATCGATAGAAGATAATGGCAGTTTATAGTTCAATTAATCATTTTATTATTGGCAATATTACCATGACGATGACTCGTTCAATGGTCACCGGTTGATGCGTTAAAAACAAAATCCAAAAGCCCGTGACTCTAACAAGATTCACGGGCTTTTTTCATTACAAAAGATAAGATTGAGATTAAAAATGAAAGTTTTAAAATTTGGTGGTTCCTCAGTTGCAAATGCAAACGCTTTTAAGCATGTTGCTGATATTATTCAAAGCTATAGTAAAAAATCAGCGGTAGCGACGGTGCTATCTGCTCCTCAAGGTATTACCAACGACTTAATTGCTCTTACTGACGGTATTCGTCTTTCTAACGATGATAGTTTCCAAGGAAAACTAGATAAACTGAAAGAAAAGCTATCACTGATAATGAATGAGAGTTTTTCGATCTGCTCAGATCTAAATCAAGAAGCAGTCCAAAAGTCAACAGATCTGTTATTGCAGCGTCTTAATCAACTTATAAAAGGTGTACGTTTACTT
Organism: Gammaproteobacteria bacterium; assembly: GCA_024206355.1. Classification (GTDB taxonomy): domain Bacteria; phylum Pseudomonadota; class Gammaproteobacteria; order Enterobacterales. The sequence goes on from JAAGZM010000915.1 coordinate 1,498, forward strand.
GATCACTGTCCTGATACCAGTTTGGCACAAATATTGAGCACAGGCGAAAAGTTTAGTGTTATGTTGCTAGGTGCTATTTTAGAAGCAAGAGGCCATATCGCTTCCCATATTAATCCAGAAAAGTTTTTAACAACGGATGATCAGTCAATTGAACCAATCGTGGATCTTGTAATTTCTAAAGAAAAATTTCAGCAACAGTATTCAACACTCAATCATCTGGCATTAATGCCAGGTTTTTTTGGTGTAAAACAAAATGGCGAAACAACAACACTTGGTCGAAATGGATCGGATTACTCCGCTGCAATTTTAGCAGCCTGTTTACAGGCAGAACTTTGTGAGGTCTGGACGGATGTTGATGGTGTTTATAACTGTGACCCCAACTTAGTCAAAGAAGCCAAACTGCTTGAGAAAATGTCTTACAGAGAAGCAATGGAATTATCATATTTTGGCGCATCAATATTGCATCCAAAAACTATTGCACCGTTATTGCAACACAAAATACCTTGTAGAATAAAAAATACCAATGCACCTGAAAACCCAGGCACTTTGATATCTGAAAAAGATGGTGCTAATGATAATATTAAGGCGGTGACAAACCTTCCAGACGTTGCAATGATTACCGTTTCTGGACCAGAAATGACCGGCATGGTAGGTATGACAAGTCGAGTATTCTCTGCTATTAGCTTAGCTGAAATATCAGTAATCATGATCAGTCAATCATCAGCAAAATACTCAATCAGTTTTTGTGTTCCCGGAGATGAAGCTGATGCTGCATTGAGGTGTTTGAATAATGCATTTAAGTTAGAGCTGCAAAACGAATTGCTTGAGCCGATTAATATTCGCCGTAATTTGGCAATTATTACTTTGGTTGGTGATAGAATGCATCAGCAAAAAGGCATTGCTGCAAAATTTTTCACCGCTTTATCACAGGCCCGAGTCAATGTTATTGCCATTGCACAGGATTCGTCAGAGAAAAGTATCTCAGCAGTTGTTAGAGCAAAACGCATTGATGATGCGGTGAAAGTTTGTCACCAAAATCTATTTTTGAAAAAACCTACAATTGATGCTGTTGTTGTTGGTTGTGGAACAGTAGGAACAGAGCTACTCACACAAATCCAAAAGCAACAAGAACGGCTGAGCAATAAAAACATTGCGTTAAAAGTTGTTGGTATTGCTAATAGTAGGCAACTGTTACTAGACAAAGAAAGCATCGATCTGAGTCAGTGGCAAGAATTATTAACTAAAGCGAATAAACAGCTTAGTTTAGAAGTGTTAAAGGATTTTGTGATTGAAGCACAATTGAATAACCCAGTAATTATCGATTGTACGAGCAATGAATCAGTCGCTATGCAATACAATGATTTTTTAGACGCAGGTTTTCATATAGTGACTGCTAACAAAAAAGCTAACACAGCTAGTTTCGATTATTATTGCCAGTTACGAAAAACTGCAGAATTAAAACAACGTCGGTTTTTATATGAGACTAATGTAGGAGCAGGATTACCTGTTATAGATAATTTACAGGGGTTACTGAGAGCCGGTGACGAGCTACTTCAGTTTGAAGGAATATTATCAGGTTCGCTGTCTTATATTTTTGGTGAAATCTATAACGGCCTAACACTTTCACAAGCAACTATTAAAGCCCGCGATTTTGGATTCACAGAACCAAACCCAGCAGAAGATTTAAGTGGTCTGGATGTAGCTCGAAAAGCGCTGGTTTTAGCAAGAGAAAGTGGGATGGCACTTGAGATAGAAGATATTGCCGTTGAGCCAGTAGTACCCGAAGAGTTAACAAGTATTAGCAGTGCCAATGAATTTGTTGATAAATTGCCAAGTTATGATGAGGCTTTTCAAGAAAAAATTGACAAAGCCAAACAAAATGGACAAGTCTTAAGGTATATTGCCAGTATTGAAAAAGGTATCATAAAAGTCGGTGTTCAGGCGGTAGACGAAAAGCATCCATTGTATGGTGTTACCAATGGTGAAAATGCATTAGCCTTGCATACAAGATACTATCAACCTATACCATTTGTTATAAGAGGTTATGGTGCAGGTGCAGAAGTGACCGCCGCTGGCTTATTTGGTGACTTACTAAAGACGTTGCCTTGGGATCAAGAGCACTAAACAATAAATTTAAATAATGAGAATCGAATGTCAGTTTCAGTTTTTGCCCCAATATCCATCGGTAATGTTAGTGTTGGTTTTGATATATTAGGATTAGCAGTATTGCCTATTGATGGTTCATTAGTGGGTGATATTGTCCATATAAAAGCTATAGAATCATCGAATGACTTAGTGGTTACAGGTACCCACGCCGATCGCCTGCCAGCAGAGAAGTCTGATAACATCGTATGGCAATGTTTGCAGGTATTTAATCACGAGCTAGAAAATATTAATATTCCTGTTACAAACGTTCATATGACACTCGAAAAAAACATACCTGTCAGTAGTGGACTAGGCTCAAGTGCCTGCTCAATAGTTGCGGCAGTTGCAGCGTTGAATGAATTCTATGAGCAACCTTTTGATAAGCAAAAACTACTA
>JAAGZM010000916.1 GCA_024206355.1 Gammaproteobacteria bacterium
ATGAAGCTTTAAGGATTTATGATTTAAAAAGCTAATTGATTTTGACTTATTGAGAATGCCGGCACGGTAGCATGGTGTGCGCCTGAGAGAAAAATCTAAGCTCATATATTGAGAAAAATATGCTTAGGCTGCAGATTTATGAGGCATTGTTTGTAAGAGTAAAACTTGGTGCGGAATGTGAGATACTACATATGAAAACTTATAAACGCTATCGTTACCCAGTCAGATCATACCCAAAACACTTCGTGGGGAAGGCCCTCAGTCACGCTGTACCCAAAACATTTTGGGTACAGCGTGCTGGATGATTTCTGGTGGAAAGCGATAACCTTTGTATATATTCATCCCTGAATTATGACGTATTAGTAGTTAAATTGTCAGTATCCACATGATAGGCGAGGCAGATAATTAGTCATTATGTTTGCCTTTTTGCTTTCAAGTGTCCACTATGAGGTACTAGGGATTTTCCCTCAAAATATTGCAAAGCTGCCTTAAAGACTCGTTACTATTGGCCAATGGCAGAGTTCCACTTTTTATTGCATTTGTGATATTTTTTGAGTGTTACGAGAAAAATCAATGACTCAATAAGAGAAATGCTATTTTTGGAGGGAAAATCCCTAATATCCCTTATTGCTGATCTTGTTAACAATAAGTTAATATTAGCAACTATTATATTGATTTGAAATGGATGTTTGGTTTTGTGGAGTTTAAAAAATACTAAAAATGAGCTATTCGATATTTGATTTTATTACCCTTATGGGAGCACTAGGTTTCTTCATTTACGGAATGAAAGTAATGAGTGAAGGAATTCAAAAACTTGCAGGCTCTAAAATGAGGCAAATTTTGGGTGTGATGACTTCTAACCGTTTTATAGGTGTATTTACTGGCTTTTTATTAACGGCCCTTGTGCAGTCTTCATCAGCCACTACCGTAATGGTAGTAAGTTTTGTAAATGCAGGCTTACTTACATTAACAGAATCAATTAGTGTAATAATGGGAGCCAATATTGGCACAACGGTTACTGCTTGGATAATTTCATTAATCGGATTTAAGGTTAAAATTGCTGCTTATGCATTGCCAATTATAGCTGCTGGTGCACCTTTATTGTTTGCTTCAAAAAGTAAGGTAAAAGCTACTGGTGAAACGTTAATTGGATTTGCACTTTTATTGATGGGATTAGCTGCATTAAAAGCAGCAGTACCAGATTTACAGCATAACCCAGAAATATTGAATTTCCTTAAGTACTATACAGACATGGGATATCTGTCAATTCTTATGTTTGTAGGTATAGGTACTATTGTTACTCTAGTTGTACAATCTTCTAGTGCAGCAATGGCTATTACTTTGATAATGGCGCATCAGGGATGGATTCCATTTGAACTGGCAGCAGCAATGGTGCTAGGAGAAAATGTTGGTACAACGGTTACAGCTAATTTAGCCGCATTAATTGCAAACGTACATGCAAGGCGAGCTGCACGCGCTCACTTTTTGTTTAATATGGGCGGTGTTGTTTGGATGCTCATTTTATTTGTTCCGTTCTTAGAGATGGTGGCCACTTATCTTGGATCAGAAACTGGTACTTTGGTTGGTGCTGAAATCCCGATTGGACTTTCTTTATTTCACACCACTTTTAATATTATCAATACAGTTGTGATGGTGTTTTTTGTGGATAAAATTGCTGCATTAGTAGTTAAAATGGTTCCATCTAAAGGAGAAGACGAAGAGTTTCACTTGGAATTTATTGGTATGAACATTATCACAACACCAGAAATTTCTATTCTAGAAGCTCGAAAAGAGGTAGCTAAATTTGCTAAGCTCACTACAAAAATGTCAGAGTTTACACATACGCTTATCACCAAAAAACAGGAAAAATCTCGTAATAAACTTATGGAAAAAATGAAGACTTACGAGGAAATGACAGATCTGATAGATATCGAAGTTTCTACATTTTTGGCCAAAGTAGCAGAAGGTAATATAAGCGAAGCAACATCTATTAGCATTAGAGGATTATTAAGTATCAATAACGATTTGGAAAGAATAGGGGATATATTCTACCAAAGCTCTCTCACAATACAAAGACAGCTCGATTCAGAGCAGTGGTTCTCTAATGACCAAATTATGAACCTTACAAGTATTTACGATTTATTAGATCATGCACTAGCGGTTATGCGTAAAAACTTAAAAAGTGATTACGACAAAGTAACACTTGATGAGGCGATGGAAGCAGAAAAAGCCATAAATGTGAAACGCAACGAGTTAAGAAGAGAGTATCTTAAAATGGTTGAAAAAGGAAAGTATAACGTAAAAGACGCGATTAATTACATTGAATTAATAAATGGTTGTGAAAAGATTGGAGACCATGTAATAAATGTAACTGAAGCCGTTGTTGGCAAATTATAGGAATTTGTCCCTCGCAAATATTCGGGCGTATTGATATTGAACACACCCACCAAAAAATGGACGAGAAAATAAAAAAGTCAACATTAATTTATTATTTTTATACTCTCATGCTTTAGGATAGATCAGCTCTATTGTTAACTATTTTAAATTCTTTTTCATTAAAAACAACACCATCTAAACCTAAGCCTGATAACATTTTTAGATCAACATTATCACTCACATTAATTTCATGGTATCCAAGCTTATGAAAATAATCCAATATTGCATTCAGAAGATTTTTGCCAATGGCGTTATAAAAATCAACGATTGCGCTTCTTTGGAAAAAATATTTAATCCTAACCATTAATGAAACTGAACTCGGTAGAGCTTCATAAATACAAAAATCGAACAATATGGCTGTGCTTTTACCTATCTCCAAATACGCTTTAGCGAGAACAGTTTCATCAAGAAAGACTATTACAACAATGTTGTTTTGGCTTGAATTTTGGAATTTAACCCTAATTTTTTTAGGGTTTATTGCGCTAACTATCATTATCTAGCTCAGAGCGCAAGATAGTAAATTCTATAGGTGCATCAATACCCACGCTAGCCATCTGTCCTTCAATTTTATTAATTGAAATAGTTACACAGCCATCTGAACCAAAAATATCACCTATTTTGGTTTGGGGGCTGAGTTTTGAATAATCAGGATAAATATAAAAATCTTCGTCAGGGCGGCGTGAAATAATCAGCATAATTACTTTCCTTGTATTATTAAATCCATATATTAAAGTGTCTCATAAACAATGAATCACTTGCTCATACGATAACATAGAATGTCGTTTTTTGCATGTTACATTTGTGAACATTCAATTATAAGATTATTGATAATGTGCAATTATTATCCTAGAATCCTCAGTTGACCGGCTCTGACTTATGGTTATTTATTTCAAAACAGCAACTTACAGAAGGATTAGTATTCACCCATTGAGTGAGTTTGCCTACACATTTGATTGCACGTTTTTTAGACTTATTGAC
>JAAGZM010000917.1 GCA_024206355.1 Gammaproteobacteria bacterium
GCTCCATATGAAACGTCCTTCAATTTCAAAGCCGACCGTTTTTAGTGGCAATAGCTCTCCTGATAAGCGTTTCATGCTGAAGTTTTTATTGATGTAGTCAGCAAATTGTTTTTGAGAAGTAGTATCATTTAGAAGGTCGAAGGCAGTTCCAAAAAGTTGTTTTGCTGAATGCTCTGCGTCATGGACTGAGAAGCGATGTATGATTTCAATATTAGCAGTCCGCTCATTGAAGATCACAGTTGTTATTGACTCTTTCTTTTGATGAGCGAATAGTTGTCCGCTCATAAAAATTAGCAGTAATACAGTGAGGGCTTTCATGATAATTGAACTATTCACTGATTTCGTCAGATGTCTCTTCTTTTATTTCTGTGATATCGTCCTGTGATTTTAGTTTTGCTTTGTAATCTTGCATTAAGTCGCGATCTTCTGGCTTTTTCCCGTCTTCCTGTTTGAACATTTCTAAGCGTGAGCGAATAATTTTTCTTGGATAGTAGTTATTTTCTATATCCACATCTGCGGTTTCCCATTTTGGATCAACTTCGATTTGTTCGAGTTCTTTATCTAGTACTAGTAACTTTCTTACATTTGATGGTGAGCGGCGCCAAATTTCTGCTGGGAACCTCATTTCATTGGTTGTTCCATCGGTGTAAGTTAGGCCTAGGATAATAGGCATGACTAATCCTCCTTGATTTGAAAAATCCAGAACGTAGTAATTTTTGTCTTCTTCTACTGCTCTATCTAATACTCGCTTTTCCCAATCTTCAAGCGAGTCAATGAATTCCTTATAATCATTTCTATCTTTATTTGTTACTGTGAAGCGATCATTTTTATCATGGAAATCTGTTATGTCTTTATTTTTGTCTACCCATAACTTTCTTCCTTCGGCTTTATTGCGCTCTACAAATACTGAGGATGGTTTCTCACTTTCAGCGTCACGTGTTCTCGAGAAATCGACATCTGGATTTTTTGTATCTAGTCTTAACCGATAAACTCTGTCGAGTGAAATATCCACATGATCGGTGCTGTAAAACCAGCCTCGCCAAAACCAATCTAAATCAACTCCTGATGCTTCTTCCATAGTGCGGAAGAAATCGGATGGTGTTGGGCGCTTGTATATCCATCGTTTTGAGTATTCTTTGAAGGCGAAATCGAATAGTTCTCTGCCTAAGATTGTTTCTCTTAATATGTTTAGTGCCACTGCTGGCTTTGTATAAGCGTTGGGGCCAAATTGTAGTATGCTATCTGATTGTGTCATGATTGGCACTTGATTTTCAGACTTCATATAGTCTACGACATCTCTTGGCTCAACACCCCAGGGTATAGTTGGATCCCATTCTCTTCCTGCTACGCCATCGAGAAAACTGTTTAAACCTTCATCCATCCATGTCCATTGGCGTTCGTCTGAATTTACCAACATTGGAAAATAGATATGGCCTATTTCATGGATGACGACTCCGATTAAAAATCGTTTTTCTGCTAGTGAATAGGTTCGGCTATCATCGTCTTGCAATTCTGTTCTTGGACCGTTGAAAGTGATCATCGGATATTCCATTCCTCCGACCGGTCCGTTAACACTTTGTGCGACTGGGTATGGATAGTCGAATGAGAATCGTGAATATACTTCTAATGTATGGATAACGGATTCAGTTGAATATTTTTCCCATAGTGGATTGCCTTCCTTGGGGAAAAATGACATTGCCATAACTGTTGGCTGTATTTTTCCACCTTGATGATACCCTTTGGCATCCCACATAAACTTGCGCGATGATGCCCATGCTACATCACGAACATTTTTAGCTGTAAATTGCCATGTCTTTGTTTTGTTGGTTCCTGATTTTTCATTTTGCAGTGCTTCTTTAGGTGTAACAATATAGACAGGCCTTTTTGATGTGCTTGCTTTTGATAGGCGATTACGCTGTTTCTTAGTTAAAACCTCAGATGGGTTATCAAGCTCTCCTGTTGCTGAAACAATATGATCAGCTGGAACCGTTAGCTCAAGATAGTAATCACCAAATTCTAATGTAAATTCGCCTGAGCCTAAAAATTCTTTATTCGTCCATGCTTCATAGTCAGTATAAGCTGCTAGACGAGGAAACCATTGGGCTAATTGAAATATGTCATTTCCACCTTCTCTTGCATCATCGGGAAAGTGCTCATAACCTGCTCGACCTCCTACTGCGCCCTGCTCACCAATGTTATAGGCGTAATCAATTGAAAAGCTAACTGACTTGCCAGACTTAAGTGGTTTAGTTAAGTCAATACGCATCTGTGTACCGACAATGACATAGTGTAAATCTTTATCTGAGTTTGATTTTACTGACTTAATGTCATAACCGAGATTGTTATCTGCCTCGAATTGCTGTTTACGTAATTGATTTAAACTTATCTTCGCAGAAGATTTTGCAGGATGTCCCCATTTTTCGCCTCGTTTTCTATCATCCTTGGTTGCACTAAAGGTACTCGAGCGATTAGCCATTGACTGACTATCAAAACGGTTTTGGTCTAGTTGTAGCCAGAGGTATTTTAATGTATCGGGAGAATTGTTTTTATAGGTTATCTTTTCAGAGCTCGTTAGCCGTCTTTTCTTTTCATCAAGCGTTGCCTTTATTTGATAATCAACTTTTTGCTGCCAATACTGATGACCAGGCTCTCCGGCTGCATTACGATAAACATTAGGCGTAGGAAAGGTTTCATCCAGTTGACGAAACTTGTCTTCGAACTGTCCTTTGGTCTGTTTTATTGCACTTGCATATAAATTACCGACAGCAGACATCAATAATATTATTGATACTGATTGAAATAGTATTTTAAATAAAGGTGACTTCATCCTAAAATAGACTCCTAAAAATTAAACAACAGTTTTTCTAATCGGTTGTTATACCATAATACTTACAACGGGTAATCATAGAAAATGAAAATATGTACTATTTGTAAGACATAAGACAAATATCATACGGAAGAAGACTGTATTGGACAAGGCTGTATCAGGCATATCAATAACATTGTATTAA
>JAAGZM010000021.1 GCA_024206355.1 Gammaproteobacteria bacterium
ATTGTTGCGGTTAGCAAGTTTAACAACTGTTTGTGGGCTCAGAGTACCTGATAAATGAATATGCAATTCTGCTTTCGGCATGTCACTGATAAAGACACTCATTTCTTCTCTTGTCATACCATCTAGGTTGCTTGCGAATGAAATACTAGTTACTGATGTAGCAAAGAGAATAGTACTAATAGCAACGGTGTTTATAATTTTCCTTATGAAAAACATGAATTTCTCCTTTGATTACTCAAATAGTAAAGTAATCCTCTAGTTCAATCTAGTTGATTGAAGCAGAAAATATTTGTATTCGTATGAATAGTCATTTTCAGTTATTCAACGAAATTGTTATCAAATGTTATGCGACTAAGCATCAATGATAATTCTTTGTTACAATCGGTGCAGGTAAAAGCTTGATATTCAATTAATAAATAAAGAGACCAAAAACAATGAATAAAATCACTACAATTGCCTTGGTAGGACTATTAGCATCTTGTTCTTCTGAATCAGAAGCACCTGTTGCTGAAAAAAATACTGAAATTAAACCTGCCGTTGATAATCAAATTACCAAAGTTGCTTATCCTGAAACGAGTAAAGGTGAAGTGGTTGATACATACTTTGACACCAAACTAGCGGATCCCTACCGCTGGTTAGAAGATGATATGAGTGAAGAAACCGGTGAATGGGTTAAATCACAGAATAAAACAACTTTTGGATATTTAGATACCATCCCTTATCGTCAACAGTTAAAAGATAGACTGACCGCACTCTGGAACTATGAAAAAGTTACTGCGCCCTATAAGGAAGGTGATTACACCTATTTTAAAAAGAATGATGGACTGCAGAATCAATACGTAGTTTACCGCCAAAAGGGTGAAGGAGAGCCTGAAGTATTCTTAGATCCAAATACCTTTAGTGAAGATGGAACAACCTCATTATCGACATTAAGCTTTTCAAAGGATGGTTCTATCTCAGCGTATTCAATTTCAGAGGGTGGCAGTGATTGGCGTAAAATTATTGTTATCAATGCTGAAACTAAAGAGCAAATGGAAGAACCTATAGTTGATGTTAAATTTTCAGGTATTTCATGGAAGGGGCAGGAAGGTTTTTATTATTCAAGTTACGACAAGCCTGAAGGTAGCGAATTATCAGCTAAAACCGATCAGCATAAACTTTACTTCCACAAAATTGGTACATCACAAATTGAAGACAAAGTTGTTTTCGGAGCTACTGACGAAGAAAAGCGCCGTTATGTCTTCGGTGGTGTAACCGAAGATGATCATTACCTATTAATTTCAGGTGCAGTTTCCACATCAGGCAACGATCTTTACATCAAAGATCTGACAAAACCAGATAGTCCTCTTGTTACTATTCTTGGTAATACAGACTCAGATGCCTATGTGATAGAAAATGTAGGTAGCAAACTTTATATTGTTACCAACTTAAATGCACCCAATCAAAAGATTGTGACTGTAGATGCTTCTAATCCATCAGTAGAAAATTGGGTAGATTTTATTCCTGAAACTGAAAATGTACTAACTCCATCTACTGGTGGTGGATATTTCTTCACAGAATATATGGTAGATGCTATCTCAAAAGTTTATCAATATGACTATGAAGGCAAGCAGATCAGAGAAATTGAACTACCAGGTGTTGGAAGTTCAAGTTCATTGAGTGGCGAGAAAGAAGATACTAATCTTTACTACACTTTTACTAACTATAAAACTCCTTCAACAATCTACAATTACGATATAGATAGTGGAACGTCTTCTGTTTATAGAAAGTCAGGTGCGAAGTTTAATAGTGATGATTACGTATCGACTCAGGTATTTTATGCATCTAAAGATGGCACTAAAGTTCCGATGATTATTACGCATAAGAAAGGTATTGTGTTAGACGGCAAGAACCCTACTATTCTCTATGGGTACGGTGGGTTCAATATTAGCATAACACCATCGTTTAGAATTGTTAATGCTGTATGGCTAGAGCAGGGTGGAATTTATGCAGTTCCTAATCTTCGTGGTGGTGGTGAATATGGTAAGAAATGGCATAAAGCCGGCACAAAGATGCTTAAACAGAATGTTTTTGATGACTTTATTGCAGCAGCTGAGTATTTGATTGAGAACAAATTTACTACATCTAATTATTTAGCTATTCATGGTGGTTCAAATGGTGGGCTTTTAGTGGGTGCAGTGATGACGCAACGACCTGAGCTGATGAAAGTAGCACTTCCAGCTGTCGGAGTACTTGATATGCTGCGATATCATACATTCACATCTGGTGCTGGCTGGGCCTATGACTATGGCACTTCCGAGGAGAGCAAAGAGATGTTTGAATACATAAAAGGCTATTCTCCAGTGCATAATGTTAAAAAAGGAGTCCATTATCCAGCAACATTAGTAACAACTGGTGATCACGATGACCGAGTAGTTCCAGCACACTCGTTCAAATTTGCAGCTGAACTTCAAGCAAAGCAGGGCGGTAATGCTCCTACTTTAATTCGAATTGAAACTAATGCTGGGCATGGAGCAGGTACACCTGTTTCTAAGACGATTGATCAATATGCTGATATCTTTGGCTTTACATTGTTTAATATGGGTATTGAAAGTTTGCCAGAATAATCAATGCAATAATTTAAGTTATCACGAGGACATGTAATGAAAAAATCGATTATAATCAACAACATAAAACATATAGTTAAAGTAGAAGATGAGATGCCATTGCTATGGTTTCTTCGAGATAACTTAGAGATTACTGGCACTAAATACGGCTGTGGTACCGGCTTATGCGGTGCCTGTACGGTACATGTTGATGGGCAAGCTGTTCGTTCCTGTATAACAACGGTTGGTTCTGTAATAGGTAAAAATATCACTACTATCGAGGGTCTGTCAGAAAATTCTGAACATCCATTGCAAAAAGCCTGGGTTAATAACAATGTTCCGCAATGTGGATATTGTCAGGCTGGTCAAATTATGAATGCTGCTAGCTTTTTAGCGACTAACGCAGCTCCTACTGAAGATGAAATAACCGATGCCATGCAAGGCAATATATGCCGCTGTGGTACTTATCAGCGTATAAAAACGGCAATTTCAGAAGCAGCTGTTGAAATGCAACAGGAGACTTAAGATGAGTTTATTAAATGTTAGCCGTCGTGGATTTATTAAAACAGCAGGATTAGCCTCTGGAGGTTTGGTTATCGGCATTTCTTTACCTACTAGTGGTAAGTCGATAGAAGGGAATGAAATTAAAGCAGCTTTTAATCCTAATGCATTTATTCACCTCGCTGAAAATGGCGATACTGTAATTTATTGTGGTCGCTGTGAGATGGGTCAAGGGGTGAGCACTGCACTGCCATCGGCTGTAGCTGACGAAATGGAAGCTGATTGGGCACGCGTCACTGTCAAACAAGCTGACGGTAATGAGAAAATCTACGGTCCTCAAGCCACTGGAGGCTCTGAAAGTATTCGTGAAATGTATCAGCCCATGCGTAAAGCCGGTGCGGCAGCTAAATTAATGCTAATCGCAGCTGCAGCAAAGGTTTGGAAAATAAAACCTGAAGATTGTTATGCTGATAACCATTTCATCATTAATAAAATTAGTAAAAATAAAAACCAACAAAAATTAGCTTTTGGTGAACTTGCTTCTTTAGCAGCAACAATGTCTGTACCTGAATCTCCTAAGCTAAAAGAAAAAGAAGAATTCCGCTATATTGGGAAATCATTACCTAGACACGATCAGGCAAAAGCCATCAATGGTCAGATTGTTTATGGTGTTGACGCTAAAATCCCAGGCCTAAAATATGCAGCTATCGTGCATTGTCCTGTTTTGGGAGGCAAGCTAAAGAGTCTAGATAAGGACGATGCCCTCAATATGAAAGGGGTATCGGATGTTATCGAAATCGCCCGATTTGATGTGCCTTACGGCTCAATTGGTGGTGTAGCAGTGGTTGCTGATAATACTTGGACTGCGCAACAAGCCTTAAAAAAGCTTAAAATTGAATGGGATCTTGGTGAAAATGAGATTTACGACACAAAATCATACAAGCAACAGTTAGTTAATAATGTTGAAAAACCAGCCCAGCTAGCAGTAGAAAGAGGGGACATTAAGCAAGCTTTCAAAGAAGCAAAACTGAAGGTTAGCGCAACTTATACTGGAGGTCATTTATCTCATGCTCCGATGGAGCCAAATGCAAGTTTAGTATCGGTTACAAAAGATAGTTGCGAAGTGTGGGCTTCTACTCAGAGCCCAGCAGATATTCAAAAAGTTCTTGCCCAACATTTAAAACGTGAACCAGAAGACATACTGGTGCATGTGATGATGGCTGGCGGTGCATTTGGTCGTAAGTTTAAATGTGACTATGTTCATGAAGCAGCTGTTATCTCGGAAAAGGTTAATGCACCGATACAACTAACCTGGTCACGTGAAGAGGACATGCGCACTGGATTTTATCACTCAATAAGTGCACAACATATTGAGGCATCTTTAGATGATCAGGCTAATATAACAGGCTGGCTACATAGAGTAGCATTTCCTTCGATTGGCTCATTGTTTGATCCTTCTTTAGATCGTGCTCCTGCTAATAGCTTAGGCGCAATCAACAAATATCCTTTTGGTGTCGCTAACTTTCGCTCAGAAACGGGAGAAGCAAAAGCTCATACACGAATTGGTTGGTATCGAGCTGTTTATGCCATATTTTATGGATTTGCCTGTAGCACATTTGCCGATGAACTTGCTCATAAAGCGGGTAAGGATCCATTAGAATTTCTTACACAAGCCTTTGCCAATAATTCTGTTAAAAAATTGAATAAGCATACAAAACGCTGCCAAAGAACTCTTAAGTTAGCCGCTGTAAAAGCAGGTTGGGGTAAAAAACTACCCAAAGGTCAAGGGATTGGACTTGCAGTCCATTATAGCTTCAGGAGTTATGTTGCTATGGCAGTACATGTTGAGGTTGATGGCGAGAATATTAACGTTCTCAACGTTGACTGCGCTATAGATTGTGGTCAAATTCTTAATCGAGATGGAGCTACAGCTCAGATGGAAGGGGCTGTTGTGATGGGAATGTCCTTAGCATTAAGTACTGAGGTGACATTCAGAGATGGTGCCGTTGTTAACTCTAACTTCCATGACTATCCAGTGATGCGCATTAAAGATATGCCTAATGTTAGAGTTCACATCGTCGAG
>JAAGZM010000918.1 GCA_024206355.1 Gammaproteobacteria bacterium
AACTTTGATATCGACATGAAACTGTCACTTGATGGTATAGGCGCTGTGCTTCAGTCTGAAGACGTTTATACTAAAATTGTACGTCTAGTACCTAAAGGGCCTGCTGACAAGACTGGCGAAGTAAAGGCTGATGATCAAATTGTAGGTGTCGGACAAGGTGAGGAGCCTTTAGTTGATGTTATCGGCTGGCGCCTTGATGATGTGGTAGATTTAATTCGTGGAAAAAAAGGTACTGTTGTTCGATTAGAGGTATTGCCGAATAAATCAGGTGCCGATGCAAATACAAAAATTGTTAGTATCACGCGAGATACCGTCAAGTTAGAAGAACAATCAGCAAAAGCAGAAGTTATAGAAGTCGTCAGAAACGATAAAACTATTCGTTTTGGTGTTATTGATATTCCCAAATTCTATATTGATTTTCAAGCTATGTATAAGGGTAAGCCTGATTACAAAAGCACGACCCGTGACGTACGTAAGTTAATCAAAGAGTTGGAAGAACAGAAAGTTGCTGGAATCATTATCGATCTACGTTATAACGGTGGTGGAGCACTTATTGAAGCGACTCAGTTAACAGGTTTATTTATTGACAAAGGCCCTGTCGTTCAAGAGCGCAGTTATCAGAACGAAATTAGTGTTCGAGGTGATCCTGATGCGGGAACACTCTATGATGGCCCTCTAGCTGTGTTGGTTAATCGTTCATCTGCTTCAGCATCAGAAATTTTTGCTGCAGCAATACAGGATTACGGTCGTGGAATCGTTCTTGGTGAACAGACCTTTGGCAAAGGTACCGTACAGGTTATCCAGAGCCTTGATAAACGTAAGAAAGCGGAAGAAGCAAGCATGGGGCAGCTTAAGTTTACTTTCTCAAAGTTTTATCGAATCAATGGTGAAAGTACGCAGCATAAAGGTGTAATACCTGATATTGCATACCCTTCAGCATTCTCAGGGGATGACTTTGGAGAAAGCTCTCAGAAGAACGCTTTACCCTGGGATACTATTTCACCGGTCGACTATTTACCCGTGGCTAACATCACAAATTTCTTTCCTTTGTTAAAAGATGCTCATATAAATCGGATTACTACCGATAAAGAGTTTAGATACCTTATAGATGATATTAACGAATATCTAGAACATAATGATGATAAATCTTTATCATTAAACTTCGATAAGCGTAAAGCAAAGCGTAAAGA
>JAAGZM010000149.1 GCA_024206355.1 Gammaproteobacteria bacterium
CCTCGAGATGCCATAATGAAATCAGTTTTCATACTTAGACCAGTAACTTTAAGGCAAAGTAAATAATGTTTACCCCCATTTTTAAGATGGCGGATTACAGCATTCCGTGCCTGCTTACTAACCCACTTTATTGCACTACCAAAATAAGATGGGCGCGGAACCAAATCCATATACCTACTGCATGAATTACTAGTCTGTAGTAATTTTCCGAAAAGCTCTAGTACTATTAAATTGATATCCCATTTCAATGCTTGGTCTCCATATATAACTGATAGAAACTTCTGAAATTCTTTCCTTTCATTTTCCGTAATTTTATCCACAATCGATTCTCCCTATTTGAGGTGTGCTTTAGAAATAATTTTTTTGATCAATTTATTTGAACTAATCTCAGATGTAATCTCGACAACAAAATCCAATGCAGATGATAGTATATAAATTTTCAAACTATTATTTATTTCGATAAAGTACATTTCCAATTCACCATCCGTATGATAAGTTTTATTATCTACACGCCCCAATCCTTCTAGGAACATAAGCTCAATATCGGTGCTGGGATCATCAAATGTACTTTTAAAAAAATCATAAGGTTTTTTAACTGCGCCAATAAAATTAAGTTCCTGTTGATCTATAACTCTATAAGCGATATTGTTTTTATTCGGCGCTATGACAATAGGCCCATTTTCTATCCAAATGCTTTGGTTATTAAACTCTAGAGGTAGTGATAAAACCCCGAAGAAAACTAAATTTATGTCTTCTTTACCTAATAGGTCGGTATCATTGATTACTTCAGCATTTCTATTTGATGCACAACCGGTAAAATATATTATTGCTAGCAACACTGCAAACCATGACATAGTTTTCATCTGAAATTCTCCGTACGTGAGTTTGTGTAAATTTAGTAATTCTAAAGCTAACGCCCGCATTCACCGCGCGAGCGTAGCGAGTCCGGTGGAATGTATTGTTAAATCATTTTTCATAGTGATAACGACAGGAAATAATCGTAAGTTGATTGTCGTCAACGACATATACCAACCGATTACTTTCATCAATA
>JAAGZM010000919.1 GCA_024206355.1 Gammaproteobacteria bacterium
CTGGAATCCGCCTTGCGCTGGCGGTTGTTGTTGGTATTGCTGCTGCGCTGGTGCTTGCTGGAATCCGCCCTGTTTAGATTCAATGTATTTTGCACCTTCCAGCCTTGCGTTTTCCATTTCAAGCTTTATGTATTGCTTGCAGTCGCTAACTTTTACTTTTAACTTCTCGCAATTAACCACAATAAAGTTACCCTCTACTAATGTAGTATTATAGTAATCAATTTGAGCCGGTGTTTTGGCGAAAATAGCAGCACTGTAATTAGTGTAAAGCTTTTCCCCTGTTTGGCGGTCTTTTATCATTTCTGATAATTCAATTATAAACATTGTGGCCTCGTTGCCTTGAGTACCAACCTGCTTTACAAATGGTGCTTTTCTTAGTTCGCCTGGTATAATATGCATTTTATATATTTCCTATTTAGTTATTTAATTCTTAATGATGGTTTACCGGTTGTTATTTCAGCACCTTTTATATCAGCGCCAGCTTTTAAATCTTTTAGTAAAAGCTTTTTATCTACTGTTTCAACTTGCTTTGTGTGCTTATACTTGCTTGGCAAGCTGTTACATAAAGATTCATTTACGCGCAAAACTTCACGGCCTCTTACGCGACTAACC
>JAAGZM010000920.1 GCA_024206355.1 Gammaproteobacteria bacterium
AAGTCAATAAGTCTAAAAAACGTGCAATCAAATGTGTAGGCAAACTCACTCAATGGGTGAATACTAATCCTTCTGTAAGTTGCTGTTTTGAAATAAATAACCATAAGTCAGAGCCGGTCAAC
This sequence comes from Gammaproteobacteria bacterium, assembly GCA_024206355.1. Lineage (GTDB taxonomy): Bacteria > Pseudomonadota > Gammaproteobacteria > Enterobacterales. Next base: position 123 of record JAAGZM010000920.1, read on the forward strand.
TGAGGATTCTAGGTTTATTCGTTGTATTGTTATGAGATTCGAGTTACCACCTTCATCTTTATTTGGTAACTCAATTTTTAGCCCTTTTTATACAATTAGCCCAACTCAACATCGACAGATACTACTTTATATTCTGGACATAATGTTTCTCTATCGACTACATCAGAAGTTATTCGATTAACCATTAACTCTGGAAAATGAAATGTCGTTCTAAGAATTCCAGGCTTAATTTTTTGGCTAAGTGTTGCCAGTAATTTAATCTCTCCCCGATCAGAAAATAAACGCACCTCATCCTGATCAGAAATACCTCTGGCTTTTGCATCCATAGGGTTAATCCAAAGGGTATCTTTATCATGAATTTGTTGATTGGGGGTTCGCCGCGTCATTGTTCCACAGTTATAGTGTTCAAGATCACGGCCGGTGGTTAAAATGAGCGGGTACTTATTTTGCCATTGATTAATTTCATTGGACTCTTCAAAAGGATAAAAATGAAATTTACCCAAGCCTATCGGGAAATTTTCTTGATGTAGAATTTGTGTATCTTCACCATTTTCTCTGACTGGCCATTGTTTACCTTGAGTACCTAACTCAGACCAAGTTACTCCTGCGAAAAATGGTACAACACCGGCTATCTCTTGCAACATACTTTCAGCACTGTAGTCAGCTTGTTGATAACCCATTCGATTCATCGCATCGATAATAATTTGGCCATCAGTGCGTGTTCCTTCAAGTGGAGAAACAGCGGCCTGAACTTTTTGAATTCGTCGTTCACCATTGGTAAATGTGCCACTTTTTTCCAAGAAAGATGCACCTGGTAGAACAAGATCTGCAAGCTTTGCAGTTTCTGACATGAAGATTTCCTGGACGACTAAGAAATCAAGATTATTCAAAGAGCTGACTACATGAGCAGTGTTAGGATCCGTTTGAGCCACATCCTCACCCATGATCCACATAGCCTTTAATTGACCATCTTTGGCAGCATTAAACATCTCGGGAATTTTAAGCCCCTCTTCTGACGGTAGAGAAACACCGTAGGCCTTTTCATAATACTGCTGATTTTCCCCAACAGTTACCGGAAGATACCCTGCACCTTGATGAGGTTGGCATCCCATATCAGCGGCACCCTGAACATTATTTTGTCCACGTAAAGGATTCATACCAACACCTTCCCGACCAATATTTCCGGTCAACATAGCAAGGTTTGCAATCAACATTACCGTACGACTACCTTGAGAATGTTCTGTAACGCCAAGACCATGGAAACTCATAGCCTTGTCAGCAGATGCATAGGCCAAAGCAGCTTCTTTTACGAGCTCTTTATTAACACCTGTTAAAGCCTCGAGTGCTTCCATATCTAATGCTAGTACTGATGTCTTTAATTTTTCAAAGTCTTCACAACGGCCATTGATAAAATCTGTATCCTCAAGTCCTGCATCAATAATGTAATGGGTGAGCATATTGAGTAGAGCGACATTGGTTCCAGGCCTAAGCTGTAGATGCCACTTTGCATGGCGAGCCAACTCAGTCTTAACAGGGTCGATAACAATCATCGGAATCCCTTTCATTGAGCGCTGTTTTATTTTTGCTCCTGTTACAGGGTGAGCATTAATAGGGTTCGCACCAATCACCATTATGAAATTGGTTTTTTGTAAATCTTTTATAGAATTAGTTGCCGCACCGGTACCAAAACTTTGTTGCATTCCATAAGCTGTAGGTGAATGGCAAACTCGTGCACAGCAATCAATATTATTACTACCAACCACGGCACGAATAAATTTTTGCATTAAGTAATTTTCTTCATTGGTACATCTTGATGAAGAAATACCAGCAATAGCATCTGAACCATATTGTTCTTTTATCGATGTGAGTCTTTCTGCAACCACATCAAATGCTTGCTCCCAACTTATTGGCTGATGTTTTCCATCAACTTTCAATAGTGGGGTAGTTAGACGATCGGGGTGATTATAAAAACGGAAAGCATAGCGACCTTTAAGACAGGTATGGCCTGCATTGACTTCAGCATCTTCAGGGGATTGAATTGATAATATTTCATTATCACGGACCGAAACTTCTAGATTACAACCCACTCCACAATAGGAGCAAATTGTACGTATCTTTTCTTCTGCCATCACCGACTTAGATTGATAGATATCTGAAATAGCGGCAGTGGGGCAAGTTTGTGCACAGGCTCCACAGGATACACATTCTGAACCATCAAAGTTTTGATTTAGCCCCTTGATTATGTGGCTATCGAAACCTCTTCCAGCCATTGCTAGTACGAATTCACCTTGAATCTCATCACAAGCACGCAAACAACGGCTACAGTTTATACATTTTGATAAATCGGATCGCATGTATGGGTGCGAAGTATCTTTTTGATAATGCAGATGATTCTTTCCCTCTGCATATCTAACTTCTCGAATACCCACTTTTGCAGCCACATCTTGCAGCTCACAATTGCCATTTGCTTCACAAACTAAACATTCAAGCGGGTGATCAGTTAATACAAGCTCAACAATATTCTTTCGTAATTTTTGAATTCGTTTATTGCCTGTTTCAATATGCATGCCTTCCTGTACTGGAGTATGACAGGAGGCGACGACTTTTTTCGGACCATCCCCAGATAAGGCGACATCAACGCTACAAACACGGCAGGCACCAAAAGGCTCGAGTCGTTTGTCATCACATAGGGTAGGTATGGTTTCAACCTCATGACGTTGGGCGAAGTTTAAAATACTCTCATCATCTTCAATGGGAAAAGGTGTGCCATCTAAAAAAGCAAATTTACTCATCAGCTGTCTCCTCGGAAAAAGCATCCTTTAACTCGCCTTCAAACCACTGTAAGGCATTTTTAATCGGTAAAGGTAAGCCACCTCCTAAAGCACATAAGGAACCTAGTTCCATTGTCTCAAGTAAATCATCAAGTAATTGTCGATTAATTTTAGTGCCATCGCTCACCGCCTGTATCATCTCTAAACCACGTATTGAACCAATACGACAAGGGAAACATTTCCCACAAGATTCTTCGGCTGTAAATTCAAATAGATGCTCTAGGAATTTCAATATGGGCATAGACTCGGGGATACCAACAATGCTTGCATGACCCAGCAGAAAACCATGCTCTGCAAAACTTTCAAAATCAATACTGAGCAGATCAAATTTTTCCAATGGAACAATACCACCTAAAGGTCCGCCAATTTGCAGCCCTTTAATCGGATACCTAAAACCGCCACCTAAGTCATCAATAACTTGTTTCAGCGGTGTACCCATTAACACTTCATAAACACCGGGATTATTAAAGCTATAATCGAGTGATACTAATTTTGCACCTGCTGATTGCTCACTGCCCATCTCTGCAAAAGCACTTCCGCCTTGATTTATAATCCAATGTGCACAGGCAAAGGTTTCAACATTGTTGAGAATTGTTGGTTTACCAAACAAACCTGAAACCACAGGAAATGGAGGTCTTACAGAAACAATTGGTCGTTGCCCTTCTATAGATCTTAGTAATGCAGTCTCTTCACCACAAACATAAGAACCAGCACCACGGATAATACTAAATGAAAACGGGTGAAGTGGCTCTTCCCCAATTAAACCAAGTTCAATTAGCTCGTCAATTGCACTCTGACAATTTTCTATTGCTAATGGATATTCATCACGAATGTATAAAATCCCCTCATCTGAGCCAGCTAAATATCCGGCGAGTAGCATTCCAAACAAAACTGAATGTGGGTGATGCTCTAACAGGTAACGATCCGTAAAGGCACCTGGATCACCTTCATCTGCATTACAGACAATGTATTTTTTATCAGCAACTTGATCTTTACAAGCTTGCCACTTTAAGCCGGCTGGAAATCCTGCTCCACCTCTGCCTCTTAAAGACGCTGATTTTAATTGCTCTAAGAGTTGTTCACTCTGATTATTTTTTATTGAATCAAAAATAGGCTGATACCAAGCTTTAACATCATCTGTTTCTACAAGTAAAACAGGAGTGTCGAGACTTTTACCCTTGGGGATAACTAATGTTTTTGTTTTAGCATCTATCAAAGCTTCGATGTTATGTATTTCTTCACCACTATAGTTATTACCATCAACCTGAAAGGCTGAAGCCTCATAACAATGGCCAAGGCAGCTAACATGTCCCACCTCATCATTGCCAAATTGTTCAACCAAGACATTTTTCACCTTATCCTGTGTACCCGCACACAAACAGGCTGTTCCATTACAGACATAAGCTTTTTTATCTGCATTTTCTCCTTGGATAAAATCATAGAAAGAACTACTACTTTCAATATTAGCAACACCTACTAATGACTTATCAGCGAGTAATTGCTTTGCCGTGTCTGGATTAGCTTCGCGTGCTAGTTTTTGCTGTGCTGAAAATAGGTTATTTTTAATACCTGAACGTGTTGACAGACTGCTAATATTCTTAGACATTTTTATCTTCCTCGGATGTCTTTAAGCGCCACCCTGCATTATAAATATTAAAACCACCACTACGTAAAAAGCCGATGAGCGTTAAGTTAAATCGTTTAGCTGTTTCGACTGCAAGTGATGAAGGAGCTCCAGCAGCAGCCATCATAGGAATGCCTGCTTTAATAGCCTTTTGAACCAGTTCAAAACTGGCTCTACCACTAACAAGTAGAATTGAGTTAGCCAACCTTTCAGGAGCTTCTTGTAAACAGTAACCAATCAATTTGTCCAACGCATTGTGTCGCCCAATATCTTCACAAATCTTAAAAAGATTTCCTTCAGTATCAAACAGTCCAGACGCATGAGCTGAACCTGTTTGTTGGAAGAGAGGCTGATGCTTAAGCATCGTTGCAGACAACTGCTTTAATGAACCAGCATCAATCACATCAGTCTGTTCATTAAGTCTTGGAGGATTTTGTAACTCTAAACTTTGAATAGATGTTTTGCCACAAAGACCACAACTTGAATAGGTAGTAAAACGACTTTCTAAAAGATGGCTATCAACTGGTACAGGCGTTTTTAATTGCAGCTCAAGTGAGTTTCTACTACCCGCTGTTCCTCGATCATCACAATATCGAAAATCGAGAATATCGAAAGCCTTTGCAATAACACCCTCGCTATATAGAAATCCTCGAGCAAGATCAAAATCATTCCCTGGAGTACGCATTGTAATTGCAAGAGTGCGATACTCAGTAATACCAGATTGAACCAAAAACGGTACTCTTAATTCTAAAGGCTCTTCAACACATACTTTGTCATCCTGTAACTTAAGTTGTTCTTTTTTGTACTGTTGAATACTCTTTGTAATGATATCGTTGTGTTTTTTCATAAAAATTTGTTAATACTCTGCTTATCTTGTCGCTTAAATGGTGGCAATCTTGTTATTTAGACTATTCTAAAAGAATATTTTAATAATTCTATACCCTTAAAGTAGTAATAAGAAGTTGAGTTATCCCCACGAAATTTAGATTAAGTCATTGAAAAGCTTAAATATAGTAGACTTTCATGATGTTCTATGATCAAATTTGTTTTACCAATAGACAAAATTGAGAGCACCATAAAAGCAATAGAATTATTACATAAAAACTTATCAACTGCATGTTCAGATATCCATAAAATAAGATTAAAATTTTTATAGCTACTGTAACAGGTACTGACAAGTTAACTCACACTGAGCCATACTAGAGAGATGAATATATACAAACGTCACCGATTTCCACCAGAAATCATCCAATATGCAGTACCCAAAACATTCACTACGTTCA
>JAAGZM010000921.1 GCA_024206355.1 Gammaproteobacteria bacterium
GGTATGCCGGTTTGGGTTCCTAGAAAAGGCGAATTGGGTGGCCTTTCACAAATAAACGTAGAGAAAGCACAAAAACAAGGACTTGTATTTAAACCAAGAAAAGAAACAGTGCAAGATACACTAAACTGGTATGGTAAATTGTCAGAAGCAAGACGTAAAAAATTACGTGCTGGTATCAGTCGAGATAAAGAAAGCGAAGTACTAACTGCTTGGCATACGAAAATGCAGTCTTGAGAGAGTAGTTTTTAAGAGTAAATATATTTCAAATGCTTATATTCCTACTTTTGAGAAGATAGACTAAGATATATATATATATAATTTTTTGACGAAAATCATCCATAGAATGATATGCATTAGTATAAATAAGTGCATGACGCTATGTGGAGCGTTAATTAATTATCTTTGATTGTAATAATTATTTTAGTCATAGTAGTAGCATGACTGTAGAACTAATTGGTTTACTTTAAGAATATTTAATCGAAAATATGGAAATGCAATTGAAATTAAAAAAAATACAACTACTTGCCATCACAGTCTATATTTTTACTATGGGTATAGTAGCAGAAGAAATTAACAGCAATTCTATAGCAGAATATTCAAGGCAAAAATATGCATCATCTATTTATCAAATTCGCATAATAAACTCGGATTCAGAGAATAAAAATTCCTTAGGTACAGGTTTTTTGATAAATGATGGGCGTTTGTTGGCAACCAATTACCATGTGATTTCATCTGTTGTGTTAGAGCCGAATGAAGATTATGCAGTTATTTCAATTAATGGCACTGACCAAAAATTAGAGGTGATAGCAATTGATGTAATCCATGATTTAGCTATTTTGCGAAGAGTGGAAGTAGATAATGATCAATTGGAGGAAACACCTCCAATGAAGCTTAGTCAAAAAGCTCCTTCATTGGGAGCAAAACTCTATTCCATTGGTAATCCATTCGACATTGGTATGACTATTGTGGAAGGAAACTATAATGGATTGGTTGATGATAGATTTTTTGATCAAATTCATTTTTCAGGAGCAATAAATCCTGGTATGAGTGGTGGCCCTACTATTAATAGTGATGGTGAAGTAGTAGGCATCAACGTCGCATCAGCTGGGAATCAGGTTGGTTTTTTGGTTCCGGTTGATAAACTGGTAAATCTAGTGGAATCAATTGATGATGAGCTAGATAGTCCAACTAAGAAAGATCTGTTGATAACAAATTCAAAAATTAAAACAACTAAATTACAGCAATCAATAGGTACACAAATTCAAAAAGCCACTCATTCAATGCTTGAGCAAATTCTATCAAATACCTGGCCAAAACAAGAATTAGGTAGTGCAATGGTTGTTGGCAAGATGCATGACGCTGTAAACTGCTGGGGAGAAAGTGATACTGATACTAAAACAAAAATCACTTACATTAAAAAAAGCTGTAATACACGCGATAGTATGTTTATCTCACAAAAATTACGATCTGGTTTTATTGAATATGCTTTTACTTTTCGAGAAGTGACAGATTGGCCAAGTAGTAGCTTCTATACACAAATAGGCAAGTATTTCTTATTTTCAAGACTAGGTAATAGAGCAGGTCCAACAGATGTAGACAATTTTAAATGTATTGAAGAAATTGTGCATAGAGATCAGGAGAGCATAAAAAGAAAAATAGTCTACTGCACACGGCCTTATATAATTTTCCCTGAGCTTTTCGATACCTTTTATTTAGCGGTCAGTATTGATAAGGACAGTGAGGTTATTATGGAACGATTCACTCTATCTGGTGTTAACAAAATGGATGCGGAGCTTTTCTTAAATCGATTTATAACAGAAGTGAGTTGGAAATGATATTAGAACGCATAGACAAATCTGGACATATTCTCGATAGCTACATTCTTAATACAAATACCATTTCTATTGGTCGTGGTTATGATAATGATTTAATAGTACATGATCCTCATGTAGATGCTTTACAGGCAAATATTAGTTTTGATAGCAGTAACAATAATTTTCACTTCACAGATCTGCATTCTACAAACGGATTTACAATACATTCTAGGAAACCAAAAAAATGTACTCCTGGAACTGAAGTTGTTCTAGCAAGTGGCGATTGTTTTAGTATCGGCAAAACCAGATTTCGAGTATTCAGTACTGCTCATCCGGTTCCTCCAACTCATACTATTTCCTGGCTGGATACTTTTAATGTTGTTTTGGGGCATTGGTGGGCATTGATTGTGTTAACTGTGATTGCAATAGGACTTGATGTGTTAATCACCTATTTGAATATGCCTTATTCAGATGAACTCCTAAAAGATAATGTGGGAGCTGTTTATACTGTGGTGCCAGCACTAGTCTATGGTTTAGTATGGATTTTAATTGCAAGAGTTCAACGTCAAGAGAGCCATTTTTTGTTTCATATTAATCTTCTGTTGTTAGGCATTTCGATAATGAAAATCTATAGTCTTGTTGTTCCAATTATTAGTTTTAATGCACCTGCAATTTTTTCTGAAGACTATTTCATAAGCTTTATCTTAGCTTTAGGTGTGTTTTTTATCATTTATTCTTCCAGCTACCAATCAACAGGTTTAGCATTTTCAAGACGTATATCATTTTCTGTTGCAATACCGGTTCTGATTCTAACTGGCGTAGGAATCCAAATTATCAATAAACCAGAATTTAACTCAAACCCAGAATATAAAAAGGATTTAGTACCAACTGATTATCAGTGGCGATCTTCAGAATCAGTGTTTGAGTTTTTAGAACAAACCAATGAACTTTATCAAACAGTTTCTGATAAAGCGATTGAGAGACATCAACGTCATTTAGCTAAAGCCAGTACTTATCGTCTACTGCCAGAATAATCATTTGAAATATGGACACAAACTAGCTTTGCCCACAGTTTAGTGATTGCCTAAATATTAAGGATCCTAGGTCTAAGTGTCAGAAGTTAAGTTGACAGAGCCCAGCAGATATCTAATCAGCTACAACATTTCTTATATTTCTTGCCACTACCACAAGGGCAAGGCTCATTTCTGCCTACTTTCGGAGTTTCATTGCGAACAGTGGTAGGTTTTGGAGTGCTACCTTCAACGTAATACCATTTATTATCAATTTTTTGGAATCGGCTAATTTCATGGTGTCGGTTTAGTTTATTGTTTTCTTTATAGGTTGCAGCGAACTCTACAATTCCTTCATCATCTTTCTCTTGTCCACCTTGAGTTGACAATATTTCCAATGATTGCCATTCTGAAGTGTCGGCCCAGCCTTTCGTTTCTTCTTCATCCCAATCTTGTCTGTGATCTGGGTGTAAGCTTTCACCCAGATAGGAAATTTGGTGTTTGACGTAAGCACAGTAACGAGACCGCATCAATGCTTCGGCAGTTTTAGACGGTATCGTTCCTGTATGTGCAGGTTCACAACAGTTACTATAGTTTTGTTCAGAACCGCAAGGGCATAAAGTCATAATGTCTATCCGACTATGTTAAAAACTAGATTATAGCCTCTGTACTTTTATAAGGCATCAAAAATTAGCTTATCTCAATAATGAATCCAGTATTTTGTTTGTTGTTTAGTTAAGAATGCTTCGGCATCATCTCCGTAAAGCATTGCCAAGGTTGCAAGAATACCAGCTTTAGTACAGCTATCTGATGCTACGGTGATTGCTCCATGGCTAGAGGAAATCGATTGGCAGTTGCGGCCATCAAAATACTGATGTTCAGAATGTATACTCGCTGTAGCTATTCCCCCTGCAACTATTTGATGCGTCTGTATTTCTGATTGAGATATTGGTATTTTAACCAACCAGTCATTGGTAGATGAACGTGGTTTATTGGCGAATATATTCCCTCCAATATTAAGCATAATAGGAATGCTAGTTATCTCACTTGCTAGAGCCATACACCGATCGGCTGCATGTTCTTTATTAATGGCATTAAAATTAAGTTTCATTCCCTGAAGTAAGCGGAGTCTTGGATTATCCCAACGTATTTTGTTCCAACCGCTTTTTTTAA
>JAAGZM010000922.1 GCA_024206355.1 Gammaproteobacteria bacterium
CTTTATATAAGGGTAACTTTCAAAATTATCAGGTAACTGAACGTTTTTTTCATGTGCAACCAGGATAGATGTATTTTGATAGAGATAAAAACCATCATACTGAGGTAGTTCTGCATACAGGTTAAATCGTTGCTGCAATAATGCTTTTTTAGCTTCACTATTTCTATCATTTAGGGCTTGAGAAGCAAGATCTGCTAATTGGGTGAGCAATTGTTGGTGAGTTTTTTCTTGTTGATGAATGAATCGATTCGATTCTAATCGTAGTAAGTATTCAACAGAAATAGGTATAAGTACCAATGAGGCTATAAACAGTAAAAGGGCGGTTTTCCATTTCAATGACATTTAATCTTAACCCAAACGGTTTTTTTCAACTTTGAAAAGCTTATTATAGCTAACTTGCTGAACTGATTCATTAATTGTATTTGATGATTCTGATATAATCTCTACGGAATCATCAAGCAATAGTGAATGGTTATAAGTATAGCGGATAATTTGAGAAAAGGAATAATATGCAATTTCAAGAAGACCGAAATAGGACATTGATAAAAATCAATGTCTGGGAACCTGGAATTTTAACGATTAATGGTAATAAGCATCAAGATAACCTGATCTTTACTGAAAGTGAAATTTTAACGTTTCCTCTCCCTAATACTGTTCAACAACTTACTGCCGCCAATGTTGATGGCTTTTGTAACATAGGTTCTGACATTTTCATTTTAGGTACTGGAATGAAGCAAGTATTTCCAAATAGAGATGTTCTAGAAGCTGCCACTCGTCATAACATTGCAATTGAAGTTATGGATACAAGGACAGCCTGTCGAATATTTACTTTATTGGCAAGTGAGGGCAGGAAAATCCTCACTATTCTTTTTATCGATTAACCACAAAGTTTCTATTCTGATTCTGTTTTGGTATCCGTATTAGCTAAAGCTTTTTCGTCTGCTACAATAATTCCTAACAAACCATCAGCTTCTACAAAACCACTAACTAATTGACCACTTTCCAAAATGATAGCAGGCGTTCCGTCCAAACCGAACTCTTTGACTATTTTATAATGTTCGGCTAGTGGATCTTCACACGTATCAGTACCGAACTCTCTATCAATTTTAGCCTTATCCATCGCAGTATTGGGATCTGCTGCACACCAAACTGTTTGAAGTTTTTTGTGTGAACCTGATCCTAAACCAGCGCGAGGAAACCCCATATATTGAACGGTAATTCCTAGTTCATTGTATTGATCCATTTCCTTGTGCAACTTACGACAATAACCACAATCAACATCCGTGAAGACTGTAACACGGTGCTTTTCGTTATCGGCTTTGAACACGATCATGTCATCTTCACTCACACCACTTATTGTGTCGCGTCGAATAGGTATATTAATCGCATCAAATCGTTGCATTGACTCACTGGTAAGATCCTTTATTCCTTTATCGATAGCAAATAGTTTACCTGAGATTAAGTAGTTACCATCTTCGCTTACGTAAAGAATTGAACCTGATGATAATATTTCATAGACACCAGGCATTTTCGACTTTTCTATCGAAGCAATATCAATATTAGGTATGTTTGTTTGTATCAATTGTTTAACTCGCTGAAGATCAGCTTTCTCATCGGCCATCAGTGCTGATGAAAAGGAAATTAAACTCAATATTAAGATTGTTCTAAATAATTTTTGCAAACTGTTCTCTCCAAAACGATTCTGTTACTGATTAAAAACGTAACTCTTGAATATATAGAGTCATTATCCATCAATTTGTTTCATTCGCCAATCAAATTCTTCATCCTCGTGGATGATGTTGCTTATGAAGACTCTTTAATCTTTCTTGTGCCACATAAGTATATATCTGTGTAGTCGAAAGATCACTATGACCAAGCAACATTTGTAAACTTCTTAGATCAGCGCCATGATTTAGCAGATGAGTGGCAAATGCATGTCGTAAAACATGGGGGGAAATGGTCTTTTTAATGCCGGCTACCGTGGCATGACGCTTTATCCTGTGCCAAAAGGTCTGCCGAGTCATGGCTTGTCCACGTCGACTAATGAATAAGGTATTACACTGTTTATCGCCCAACAATTCAACTCTTGAGTACTTAATATACTCTTTCAGAGCATCAATTGCAGATTCTCCAATAGGTATTAACCGTTCTTTATTACCTTTACCGGTTACTCTAATAACGCCTTGATGTAAGCTGATTTGGCTCACTTCAATGGTAACAAGCTCCGATATTCTCAATCCACATGCGTAAAGTAGCTCTAACATCGCTACATCTCTTTGCCCTAAAGCATCATTTTCTGGCGCTGCCAATAAGGCTTCAATTTCTTTCTCAGTAACAGTTTTTGGCAGAGCACGACCAATTTTAGGCGAATCAATCAGAGCACTAGGATCATTTTTAATCATGTTTTCTCTGACACAATATTGATAAAACCGACGCACCGATGACAAGAATCGACTCGTTGAACGCGGATTATAACCTTGAGCAACTCGCCAAGATAAACAGAGCAACAAATGTTCACGCTGACAATCTAGCAAGCAAACAGACTTTTTAGCCAACCATTGCGATAGTTGTTTTAAATCAGAACCATAAGAAGTTAGTGTGTGCTTACTTAGGCCAAACTCCATCCACAGACTATCCATAAATCGCTGGATAAGAACCTGCTCTTTGGGATCAACTCCTTTAGCTGTCACTTCACACAACTCCACGCTTGAATACAAAGTAGTTTTAACATATTCGCGCTTATAAATCGCTGTTTTCTGGTTGCATAGCACTTAATCTGAGAAGTACTTCGATTTTCGGCTTTAGCTGTTTAGACCTTATTCTCAGACACGCCATGAACACATCCATGTGGACTCGCGAATTCATCCCTGAATTCGATGGTCTGTGAATAAGGTCTAAACACCTAAATCCTAACTGCTAGACTTAACTTCAGAATTCACAGCCCGAAGGACTTCTCAAATAAAGAATCAATCTACAAATAGTTCAA
>JAAGZM010000150.1 GCA_024206355.1 Gammaproteobacteria bacterium
TATGAGGCGCAGCAGGATATTCTGCATTTCATATCCACTTGGTGTAACCCACATCGATTACATTCGACACTGAGATATGTCAGCCCGAACTACTATTAAAGACAATTACTGGAAATGAGAAATGCCGCTTAACTGGGGTGCATCAAAAAGCTTGACCACGTCACATAAAAATTTTACGACTGCCACCAATATGAATGTGTATTTTCACGGCCCATCTAGCTCATGGAAAAGGGGCACAAACGAAAACACGAATGGTTTATTACGGCAGTGTTTTCCTAAGAAAACCTTGCTCTCTATTCATTCTCAAAGAGACCTGAATAGAGTTGCTGCAAAAATCAAATAATAGACCAAGAAAAATGCCAGGATTTATGACGCCTGCTGATAAAATTAGCGAGCTGTTGCGGTGACCGTCTGAATCCATCTCGATTATTAATGGGGGATTACACTTTAACAAATTCACTGGCAACATTTCATGTCCTGTGAAATGATATTGTCAAGTTGTCGACGATATTCCAAGTTATGAGATAATCTGAGTATGAATAATAAAAAAATGTATTCCGGTTATCGCTATCCTGCACCAATAATAAGCCATACAGTCTGGTTGTATTTCCGTTTCACTCTCAGTTATCGTGATATCGAGGAGTTATTGGCAGCCAGAAATATCATAGTCAGTTATGAAACCATACGCCAATGGTGCCAGAAATTTGGTCAGAAATATTCTCATAGAATCAAGAAGAGCAGGGGGCCTCTTGGAGACACCTGGTACCTGGATGAAGTCTTCATCAAGATCAATGGTGTCCAACATTACCTCTGGAGAGCAGTCGATCAAGATGGTGATGAACTCGATATCCTGGTTCAGAAACGCCGTGATAAGCAGGCAGCAAGACGACTCTTCAA
>JAAGZM010000923.1 GCA_024206355.1 Gammaproteobacteria bacterium
ATACCAGACGGTAATTTCTCTGGTGATTGTGAAGATTTTACACAGGCGGTAAGAAAAGAATTAGCGGCAATTGGTGAAAAATCAAGAATTGCAACGTGCGGTATTAACAGCACACGGATGAACCATGCTGTATGTATTTATGAAAATTGGGTGATTGATAACGTACACAAGTGGCCCATGCTCAAATCAGACCTACAAAACTATAAATTTATATCAATATCTGGATTTAATGCCGGTGATACATGGCATGAGTTACTATAATTAAACAAAGAGTAAATGAATATGAGTGTTTTAATTGCAAGTACAACTAGCGCAGCACAGAGCGCAGGCACTGAGATTGCAGCAGGATCGTCTGTCACAGTGATAGCAACCCAAGGCATTGCTTCAAATGAGGAGGCAGTCATTGAGGTGGCAACAACAACAGACACATGGACACCATCAGGTGAGGTCATATCAAGATCGCAGCCCGTAAAAATCATAAACGGAGGCGTGACATTTAGAATAAATAAGCCTGCTTCTGTTGTTGCCTATGGCGTAGAAGTTAATTAACAATCAATGATCATAGTTCAGAACTTAAAAACAATTGAGAAAAAACTAACTAAGATCGGCAAACAAGTTAAGTTCGCCAGTGCGGTTGCATTAACTAAGACTGCACAAAAG
>JAAGZM010000924.1 GCA_024206355.1 Gammaproteobacteria bacterium
CCTCTCCACCAACATCAGGCAGGTTTACGATAAAAACTATCTCAGTTACCGTTGCTCCTAACTTTTCAACAAGGTTAGCAGCCGCAAGTGCTGTGCCACCTGTAGCCAATAAATCATCAACCAACAAAACACGTGCGCCCTTTTGAAGAGAGTCTGTATGCATTTCTACTTTGTCTGTACCATACTCTAATTCATACTCTTGGCTAACGACTTCAAAAGGTAGTTTTCCTGGCTTTCTAATAGGTACGAAGCCTTTACCAAGTGTATATGAAAGAGCACCACCCATAATAAATCCACGCGCTTCAATGCCGATAATCACATCGAACTCATCACTCCTAGTAATATATCGTTGCGTAAGATTATCGATAACCAGTCGGTATCCAACGGGATCTTGAAGTAATGTAGTGATGTCTCTAAACATGATTCCCTTCTTGGGATAATCCTGGATCGTTCTAATTCTTGATTTAATTGGCACTTCTAACTCCCAAATGACTCTTTTGATATTAATAATAACTGCCTATGACGTTAACCTAAAAGGATTATATCCAGAAATATCTAATAAGGTATTTTATTACTCAATTTTGGCTGAATTATATACTAGTTTTTAGCATTCTTACTATTATCCTAGAATCCTCAGTTGACCGGCTCTGACTTATGGTTATTTATTTCAAAACAGCAACTTACAGAAGGATTAGTATTCACCCATTGAGTGAGTTTGCCTACACATTTGATTGCACGTTTTTTAGACTTATTGAC
>JAAGZM010000925.1 GCA_024206355.1 Gammaproteobacteria bacterium
AGAGGATGGGCGTAACTCTCAGTATTCGGGCTGGGCAATTGATAACTTATTGATCACAACACCTGGCAATATAACGGACTTTTCTTATATTGAGGAGGATATACGCACATTTGCGAATACTTTCGACGTACAGGAAGTGGCCCTTGATCCCTGGCAAGCCCCTTATATTATGCAACGGCTCCAGGATGAAGGATTAAATGCAGTCGAGTACAGACAAACAGTACAAAATATGTCGGAGCCTATGAAAGAACTAGAGGCTTTAGTATTACAAAACAATTTACAGCATGATGGAAATCCGGTTTTAACTTGGATGGTGAGTAATACAGTGTGCCATGTTGATGCAAAAGAAAATATATACCCCAGAAAAGAATTTCCAGAAAACAAAATAGATGGTGTTGTCGCATCAATAATGGCGATAGGAAGGGCTATGGTTGACGAACAAAGAGAAGATATAAACGATTTTATTAACGATCCTATAATGATATGAATATATTTCAAAGAGTAGTTTCTTTTTTCTCAGGTAATGCGATCAGCCAGAGAT
>JAAGZM010000926.1 GCA_024206355.1 Gammaproteobacteria bacterium
CGCTAAGCAAAACATTATTTTAAATACTAAGGGTGGCATAGGGGATGCGGGTGAAAGAGCATCGATAACAGGTGAAACAAAATCAACCGCAAGCCTGATACAAGACGACTCATCTTCATCAAGTGGCCTAGTAGCACCCCTGACACTTGAAATTTTAACTTATGATGACACAGCCGACATAGATTTCAAAGACACAAGCGATACTACACACACACTCAAAACCGCTGCTACAGCTAAGATTATCGACGCAAACGGGGACGAGTATATAATTGAAACTATCACCTATGCTGATCCCTAATGACTAATATTTGCCCGGGTATATTTAAAAAAGCCTTTGCTAATATTATCGGCGGAATTTATATGTTTCAGTATAAATCCGATCCCGACTGGCCCTATTCAAGAATGGGTAAAAAAATAATAAACAACACGATAACAGAGGACGTTGCTGCCCCAAATGCTGCAATTGGACGATCAACAGGTCATTATCTTGATTTGAACTCAATGGATGGCTATAGATTTGACACTTTCTTGTCAGAAGATGGAGACACACTTTTCACTAGACAAAGCTCTGATGGTGATATGAGAAGGCTCATGGTAAATGGGGGGTATTTTCAAGGCATTTCAGGTAATTATTTTGACGGATTCTCAGCATTTAACGATGGTTCAGCAGATTATGGCTATTTGTTACAATCTGAGATCATAAATCCTGGTGATGAGTTTACTTTTAGTGTGTCTATCAATAGATTTGATTTTAATGAAGATGCTATTTCAATTAGAGTCCCCGCCGCCACATTAACACCTTTGGACACTCTGACTTTTACAGTACCCCCTTGTGTTGATCTTGAAATGTTTGGCAA
>JAAGZM010000151.1 GCA_024206355.1 Gammaproteobacteria bacterium
AAAATCTATCAAGATCCTTATCCAGAGCAAAAACTTTTTTATCGCTCAGATAATGCAACACTGGCACGACTTGGTGTACCTGCTCATAGCTTCAGCACCACTCAGTTAGATAAAGATCAACATTATCATCAAGTCAGTGATGATATTAGTACTATTGATTTTAATTCTTTATATGAAACGATTAATCTACTGTCCATTGCAACGCAAGGGTTAGTGTTAGGGAAAGATACACCAGCACGGATTGATAAAAGCAAAGTAAATATCAAAGGCAAGATTTATTAGCGTATATATCGAATTTTAATCGAGATTGCTGCATCGTTATTGGGTTTTATGGGTACTACTATGATCAGTACGGCTACTGTAAGAACTAGGTGAAACTATTATTTGCTAAAAGGGTTATCTAAATAAAAATGGGGAGCAATAAGCTCCCCATTTTTTTGTCGATATAGACTCTTAATAAATATCGTGTTGGGTATTATAGAGATTGAACTTACCCGTTGGAGTAATTAATCGCTTATCTTTAATGACTTTCTTTAGCTTACGCGTTTTATCATCAATGACTACGATTGCAGATTCATGACTAGCACTGCTCCAAACTGAGAACCATACCTCATCACCTGCTTTATTATACTCAGGTTGTACGACAAGTTTCGCACCTTCACCTAATCCTGCCATCTTTGCAATAGGTATAACTTTGTAACCTGTGTCAGGATTATCAATGTCAAATACTGCTATAGACTGGCTCATGCTTTGATCAGGATTTAGTGTTGTATCGACCCAAAGATTCTTAGAGTTAGGATGGGTTTTAATAAATAACGAACCACCACCTTGACCTTCGAGAGTTCTCACCACTGACCATGCATAGTCCTTAGAAGCGTCAGTTGATATTAGAGAAACACTACTGTCGCCTAAGTGAGACGTTGCCCATACCTTTCCGTATTTTGGATCGATAAAGTTAGCGCCTCGACCTGGGTGAGGAATTTTACCTACTTCAACAAGTTTTGTTAATGACGAAGTCTTAGAGTCAATAACGGCAATCTTATTAGATTGATTAGCCGCAGACATAAAGTAGCGATGAGAAGAATCCCAACCACCATCATGTAGGAAACGTGCAGCATCAATATTGGTTATTTTAAGATTGGTTAGATCACTATAATCAACCATTAAAACTTTACCAGTCTCTTTTACATTGACAATAAACTCTGGCTTTTCATGAGATGCAATAATGGCAGCTACACGAGGCTCAGGATGATATTCACCTGTTTCAACAGCAATACCTCTTGTGGCAACAACTTTAATAGGCTTTAGAGTATCTCCATCCATAATAACAAATTGAGGAGGCCAGTATGTTCCTGCAATCGCATATTTATCTTCGAAACCTTTAAATTTAGATGTTTCCACTGAACGAGCTTCTAATCCAACTTTGATTTCAGCAACCGTTTCTGGGTTTTTCATCCACAAGTCTATCAAGTTAACTCTAGCATCACGACCAATTACAAAAAGATAACGTCCGGAATATGACATTCTAGAGATATGTACCGCATATCCTGTTTTGATGATGCTGATAATTTTTTTGCTATCGCCATCAATCAGAGCAATCTTTCCATCGTCTCTTAAGGTAACAGAGAAAATATTTTCAATATTATAATTATTTTGCTTTGAGGTAGGGCGTTCGCTTACTGGTATAACGACTTTCCAGCTTGCATTAAGCTCTTTCATACCATATTCAGGTGGTACCGGTGGCTCGTTTTGAAGATACTTTGCCATAATTTCAATTTCACTTTCAGAAAGAACATTCGTTTCTCCCCATGCAGGCATTCCTCCTGATGAACCGTAAGTGATAAATGTTTTCAGGTATTCAGTGCCTCTTTCTGTGGTGATATCAGTAGTTAAAGGCTTGCCTGTTGCTCCTTTTCTTAAAACACCGTGACAACCTGCGCAGCGCTGAAAATAAATTTCTTTCGCTGATTCAAAATCTGCATCTGATAACTCTACACCAGTATGACTAGTAGCCTTTTTGACAGCATTTGCATCAATACCAGAAGCTGCACCTTCGTAACCTTTAGCGATTATTTCTCCTCTACCAGCTTTCTGACTAGCATAATACTCAGCAACAGCATTCATATCATCTTTATTAAGACCAGATGCAATAGGTTTCATAATTTCATTTTTTCTATCGCCGTTCTTAAAAGCAGCAAGTTGTTTAATGATATATGATTTATTTTGTCCTGCTAGTGAAGGAAATATTGGATTTAAACTGACTCCATCAACACCATGACATACAAAACATTGTTTGGCTTTATTAGGGACTTTTGCTTCAATTTGAAGTGTTACAAGCAATACTGAAGTAACAAGTATTGATGTAAGGTATGTAAACTTTTTCATATTATGAATCACCATTTTTATAGTTGTTAAAGTTTATTAGAAAAACACGAACCTATAAGCTAACAATGCTAATCCTCTGTATATTTGATCTAAATCAATAGAATTGCTTGAATTTATTATAAGTAGATGATTTTAAGTAACGTTTATGGAATTTTTATTGCATATTAGAAAGAGTTGATGTTAAAAATTGTGATTTGATGATTTTTTTCTGCATAGAAAAGTAAGTTATTTACTTGCTATGTCCTTGGCTAAAGGTTAATGGTGAATGGGTATAGAAATGTTCTGACTAACTGCGTTAGCTCTGTTAAGCTTATTCGATGTTAATAATTACTACAAGACTGTCAATCGCTGATGAAGAAATTGAACTTACTGCCATTCGTGCTCAAGGTGCCGGTGGTCAGAATGTCAATAAGGTTTCATCGGCAATTCATCTCCGCTTTGATATCGCAGCTTCCTCATTATCTGATAAGTACAAGCAACGTCTATTAGAACTTCGTGATAGAAGGATTAACAAGGATGGCATAATTGTTATCAAAGCGCAGCAATATCGAACTCAGGAAAAAAATCGTGAGAATGCACTGCAAAGACTTAAAGAAATAATCTTACCTATAACTATTGAACAGAAAATTCGACGCCCGACAAAACCTAGTAAAGGATCTCAGAGAAGACGTCTAGAAAGTAAATCGCAAAGAAGTATTTTGAAGTCATTTAGAGGCAAAGTGAGAGATTAACGGTATTTGTCTCAGTTTTTCTCACATGATGCGACTGTTAAATTAAAATAATATTTGTTATGAATAATATCATTGTTATTGCATAAAAGGTGTCATAGGATAGTTCTAATATTCAGAACATGAGATGCAATAATTATGGTTAGTGCCCCAAAAATTACACTCCGTCTGACGGTCAATGGTCGTCAAAGGGAAGACTTAGTTCCTCAGAATATGCTGCTTATTGACTACCTTCGTGAGGTGGTGAATATCACCGGCACAAAGTCAGGTTGCGATGGTGGAGAGTGCGGTGCATGTACAGTTTTAGTTAATGGAGATCCCCATCTTTCATGCCTTTCATTAGCCGTCAGCCTTGCTAACAAGCAAATCGAAACCATAGAGTCACTTGCAACAAATGGGAGATTATCTGAACTACAACAGATGTTCCACCAGAAATTAGGTACTCAATGTGGTTTCTGTACGCCAGGGATGATTATGGCATCAGAAGCACTGCTACGTAGAAATGATCATCCGACAGATGACGAAATTACGAAAGCCCTCGAAGGTAACCTTTGTCGATGTACCGGTTATGTGAAAATCTTGGAATCAGTCAAGGCTGTTTTGGCAGGGAGTAATTCATGACCATATCTGATGTTAAACCTAATAAGGCAGTTGGTGATCGACTGCCATTAATCGATGGTCTTGAGAAGGTCACGGGTAAAGCCGAATATACGGCGGATCTCGATGCAAGGGGAGCCTTGGTTGGTTTAATCTTCCGCAGTCCTTTTGCCCATGCTGAAATTACTAAGCTTGATATTTCTGCTGCGAGAGCATTGGATGGCGTAAAAGCTGTAATAACCGGTGATGATTGCTGTGCTCCTTTTGGTATATTACCAATCTCTGAAAATGAATATCCGCTGGTTAAAGGTCGAGTTCGATACCGAGGCGATGCAATTGCCGCTGTTGCTGCTGTTGATATTGAAACGGCTAAACGGGCTATTGAACTTATTGAACTTGAGGTTAATGAACTTCCAGCCTATTTTACTGCTGAAGAAGCAATGGCTGATGACGCCATCTTGATCCACGATGATCGTAAAGGTAATTTTGAACGTAAAGTCTTTGATGAGTTTGGTAGTACCGAAGATGGTTTTGAAGAAGCAGATCTAGTTCGCGAAGAAAACTATCATTGTAATGAAGTGACTCATGCTCACATGGAACCTCATGCAGCTCTTGCTGAATATGATGTTGAGCGAGAACAATTAACCTTAAAGTCAGTTACTCAAGTTCCTTATTATGTGCACCTGATGTTGACCCAATGTATGGGAATGGACTCATCACGAATTCGTGTTATTAAACCTTTTGTCGGTGGTGGATTTGGTGCTAGAACGGAAACATTAAATTTCGAAATTATCGCCTGTCTTCTTGCTAGAGCGGCTGGCGGCAAAGTTCGCATGAAGTTAAGTCGTGAAGAGACATTTTTGACCCACCGTGGCCGTCAAGAAACTAAAATTAAAATGAAAATGGGGCTGACTAAAGCCGGAAAAATTACCGCCTGTTACGCAACAGTTATTCAAAGAGGTGGCGCCTATGGTGGATATGGCACTATCACTTCGCTTTATTCTGGTGCGCTTTTGCATGCAATTTATGATATTCCAAATATTAAATATGATGGTTATCGTGTTTATACCAATACACCTGCCTGTGGCGCTATGCGCGGTCATGGTACAGTCAATATCCGCTTTGCTTTTGAAACATTACTTAACAGTATGGCAGATGAGTTAGAGCTAGATGCTATTGCTGTGAGACGTAGTAATTTACTAGAATCTGAGTTTGTAACCCTCAGTGGATTAAAAGCGCTTTCCTATGGTTTACCTGAGTGCTTAGACTGGGTAGAGGACGCTAGTGGATGGAAAAATAAATCTAAACAGTTACCGAAAAATAAAGGTATCGGTATAGGATGTTCGCACTTTGTCAGTGGTGCCGGTAAAGCTGTTCATTGGACAGGAGAGCCAGCTGCAACTATTATTATAAAACTTGATTTTGATGGGGGTATTACCATCTTTACCGGGGCATCTGATATCGGTCAAGGTTCATCAACAATTATCACTCAGTTAGTTGCTGAGATCTTGGGTTGTGACTACGGTCGAATTCGTGTCATTGCTAACGATAGTGCCATTACTCCTAAGGATAACGGTTCTTATTCTTCTCGTGTTACGGTATTTGTTGGTAATGCGACTATTGATGCTGCAAAGAAACTAAAAGATATTTTGCTTGAAGCCGCAGCCAAAAAGTTTGAGTGCTCTATTGATGACATAGAATGTTTAGGAGAGGCCTACTGTGTAAAAGGCAAATCTGAAGATGCTTTGCCATTTCAGAAAATTCTCGATCAAGCTCTTGTTGATACTGGAACCTTGTCGGTTAAAGGTACTTATTTTGTACCCCGTGAATTTCAGGGTATGGGTAAACAAAGAGGCGCTGCGGTAGGTTCATCACCTGGTTACTCTTATGGTGTAAGTGCTGCTGAAGTGACTGTAGATGAAGACACAGGCCTTGTGACCGTCGATAAAATTTGGTGTGCCCATGATTGTGGCTTAGCAATTAATCCGCTTTCGGTAGAAGGGCAGGTGCAAGGTGGTGTCTGGATGGGTATGGCACAAGCACTGAGTGAGGAAACTCGTTATATAAATGGCCTACACGCTAATCCTAATTTCATCGATTACCGTTTTCCAACCATAGTAGAGTCTCCTGATATTGAGATAAAAATTATTGAACCTGTTGATCCCAATGGCCCATTTGGTGCCAAAGAAGCTAGTGAAGGTGCGCTATCAAGCATTGTTGCTGCGATAGCTTCTGCTGTTAAAGATGCAACTGGTGTAGAGATGTTGGAGATCCCGATCACGCCTGACAGGTTATTAACCGCCATGTCTAAACCTGCTGTAAAGAGGGCCTTGTAATGGAATTTATGCCTGATTTTGAAGTTAAACACCCTAAAACTATAGAAGAAGCCGTTGTTTTAGCAAAGCAGGACGGAGCAGTCTTTCTTGCTGGTGGTACGGATTTGCTTGCGAACTTACGTCGAGGTGTAGGTGAACCGAAAGTGGTTGTAGATCTGACAAATATTGAAGAATTAATGTCGATTAGAGAAACCAAAGATGGTCTGCACATTGGCGCAGGTGTGACTCTGAACCAGCTACTATCAAACGAATATATAAATAATGACTTTAATGTTATTAGTGATGCTGCCCGTACAATTGGCGGTACGACTCATCAATACAATGCAACGGTAGGTGGTAACCTTTGTCTTGATACACGTTGTCAGTACTATAATCAGAGTCACTGGTGGCGAAATGCGAATGACTTCTGTCTTAAATACAAGGGAGACATTTGTCATGTTGCACCTAAAGGCAAAGTTTGTCGGGCGGCCTTTAGTGGTGATTTAGCACCCGCAATGTTGTTGCATCGAGCTGAAGCTGAACTTGTTTCCATAGAAGGTAGTCGAACCATTGATCTAGCTGAAATGTACCAAGAAGATGGTGCTAATAGTTTAACATTGTTACCGGGAGAGTTATTAGTTGCCATTAAGATTACAAAGTTATCAGGTTACAAAACTGCTTATAAAAAGATGCGTGTTCGTGGTGGAGTAGACTTTCCATTAGCTGGTGTTGCTATGGCCGCCCTTGGTACTGCCGACAAAATTGAAGATCTGCGTATTGCTTACACCGGTACTAATTCTCAGCCAATTCGATTAACCGGTTTGGAAGAGTTGAACGGTAAAATATTGGACGAAAATACCTTAAAAATGCTTAGAAAGATCCTCTTCAAGCAAATTATGCCAATGCGCAGTACCTTTACGCCATCAACCTATAGACGAAAAGTTGCTGTAAACCTAACTTACCGCTTGGCAAAGGAATTATTAGAATAAAGTATCTGCTTTTACCATTAACTTTAGAATAGTATTCTATAAAATATGCTATTCTTGATGAATATTGCTTAATAGAGGTTGATATGGATTCTTTTGACAAGCACATTTTACAAATACTTCAACGTGACTGTACGTTTTCAGTTAGTGAAATTGCTGAACAAGTAGGGCTCTCATCAACTCCTTGTTGGCGTAGAATTCAGGCGTTAGAAAAATCAGGAGTTATTACCGGTCGAGTTGCTCTAGCTAGTCCAGAAAAACTCAATGTGGGATTAACGGTATTTGTAATGGTGAAAACCAATCAACATAATACCAAGTGGTTATCAAGGTTTGCTGAGACTATTCGAGATATCCCTGAAATTATGGAATTCTATCGTTTAAGTGGAGATGTCGATTATCTACTACGCGTTGTTGTACCAGACATGAAAGCTTTTGACACCTTCTACAAAACTCTAATTACCCATGCGGATTTTTCTGATATCAGTTCCAGTTTTGCAATGGAAGAGTTGAAGTACACAACCAGTTTACCAGTTGATTATATTTAGCGCTCAAACTTTGTGCTAAGAATAATACTGGTTTTAGTACGCTCAATGCCTTTTACACTGGTTAGTTTATCAAGAGCTGTATCAAGAGTTGCTGTATTATCGGCTTCTAAAATTACGATGAGATCATATTCACCTGAAATAGTGAAAAGGGCTCTTGCAGAATCCATCTTTTGTATATGAACAATAGCCGCTGTTTGAGCATAGGGTTCAATTTTTACCGTGACATGAGCAGTCACGGTATTTTGCAAAACTTCCTTAGATAACATTACGGTATAGCCCGAGATAATGCCTTTATTTTCGAGCTTGTTTATACGGTCCTGTATCGTTGTGCGACTCATTCCCATTTTACGGGCCAGTTCACTGGTACTGGTGCGTGCATTTTCTCTAAGTAAAGCAATTATTTTTTTATCTTTATTGTCCATTTTGTTCAGTTTTCCGTTGAATTAACGTTATATATTACGCATTTTGAATACTTTGTCACTTCTTTTCGACGAAAAATATCGTCAAACTGACACTTTAAATGTAGTTGTATTTGTATCATCCTAGAATCCTCAGTTGGACTCGTTTGAGTGTGTGTTTTTTAGGCTTAGTGGCGCCGACTAAAAAGCCGTTCATAGTCATTCTATGTAAGGCTTTTGCTGTCAAGTCAATAAGTCTAAAAAACGTGCAATCAAATGTGTAGGCAAACTCACTCAATGGGTGAATACTAATCCTTCTGTAAGTTGCTGTTTTGAAATAAATAACCATAAGTCAGAGCCGATCAACTGAGGATTCTAGGATCAACCACATCACCTTCCAGAACCACGGCTCTCCGGTTCAACAAGAACAGCCTATTCATCATCAATATGTACGAATTTATGCTAGGGACAACAGCTTGAAAGATCTCTACTAGACAATACGAATAATAGTTCCATCATCGTGATGAACTTCCCATTCAGGATACCTTAAAGCTGCCAGCTTGCCATGAAATTCATCCTGTGATGATGTACCAAGTTGTCT
>JAAGZM010000152.1 GCA_024206355.1 Gammaproteobacteria bacterium
CATATTATCATTTAGTTCAGCAAAAATTCTATATTTATCATCTGAATTTAATGGAATAATTGATTGTTAACAATTATTACTATTGTAATCTGCCATTCGTTGCTTGAAAAGGTTATCATTAACGTAGCTTGAATAATTTGTGAGGAAAAAATGGCTAAGTACAGTACTAATGAATTTCGTTCTGGGTTAAAACTACTAATTGATAATGATCCATGTAGCATTATTGAAAATGAGTTTGTAAAACCAGGAAAAGGCCAGGCCTTTAATCGAGTAAAAATTCGTAATTTAATTACCGGACGTGTTGTTGAAAGAACGTACAAATCTGGTGAAAGTATTGAGGCTGCTGATGTTATGGATGTGGAGATGGAATATCTCTACACTGATGGTGAGTTGTGGCATTTTATGGATCCAGTCTCTTTCGAGCAAATCGCCGCGGATAAAGCTGCCGTTTCGGATAATTACAAATGGCTATGTGAGCAAGATGTATATGGCATAACGCTGTGGAATGGTGTTCCTATAGCAATATTACCTCCTAATCATGTGATTTTAGAAGTTTTAGATACTGATCCAGGTGTAAGAGGAGATACTTCTGGTGGTGGTACAAAACCAGCTACTTTATCGTCAACCGCTGTGGTAAATGTTCCTCTATTTATTAATATCGGTGATAAGTTGAAAGTTGATACTCGAAGTGGTGAGTATATTTCCCGCTCTAAGGAATGAACTCAGATAATATCGAACCTGACTGGAGACCCTCCACCAGTCAGGACGCACTTCGAGCACGTGCCCAGATGCTCACCAGTATCAGATCTTTTTTTCAACAAAAAAATGTACTGGAAGTTGATACCCCTTCGTTATCTCAATGCACTATCACCGATGTCTATTTAGAACCAATGACGAGCAAATGTCAGTGTATTGGTCAAGGTAAAGCTCCTCTCTATTTACAAACATCACCAGAGTTTGCGATGAAACGAATGTTAGCATCTGGCAGTGGCTGTATCTATCAAATTTGCAGAGCTTTCAGAGATGATGAACTTGGGAGATTTCATAACCCTGAGTTTTTAATGCTAGAATGGTATAGAGTAGGTTTTGATCATAAACAATTAATGTCTGAAATGGATGAGCTACTTATGCTGGTTCTCGAATCAGAACCTGCTGATCGAGTAAGTTATCAGCAATTGTTTTTTGATACCTTGCAGCTCGATCCTCTGACAGTTTCTGACGATGTGCTAAATCAGCTTGTCCTTTCTAAGGCAAATGGTCCTGACTTAGACGATAGAGATCAGAATTTACAATGTTTATTTTCAACACTTATCGAGCCGAATATAGCACCATCAAAGCCTATAATGGTCTACGATTTTCCCGCAAGTCAGTCGGCTTTGGCTAGACTGTCTACCTCTGATCCTCGAGTAGCAGATAGATTTGAGGTCTACTATCGTGGTGTAGAACTCGCCAACGGTTTCCACGAACTCAAAGATGCCGATGAGCAACGCCAACGCTTCCTCGATGATAACGCACAAAGAAAACGACTCAACAAAAGCACCAAACCTCTCGACGAACGTTTCCTCGCAGCTTTAACTTCCGGTCTACCAAATTGCGCGGGAGTTGCCCTTGGACTCGATCGTCTACTCATGCTCAAACTCAATAAGCCCTCAATATCAGATGTTCTGCCTTTTCCTTTAGACATCGCTTAGTACTAAGCAATGACTTCACCCATGCGAAGAGGTGAGTCGGCTGAACAAGAATCTGACCATGAGATTTGGTCTTTGCCGAATAGTAGGACGACTGTAGAGCCTAATAGGAAGCGTCCCATTTCGTCGCCTTTTTTGAAGATATGTTGAGACTTGGTGTAGTGCCATGTTTTTACGACAGGACCCGTTGGTGGGGTCACTACGCCTGACCAGATTGTTTCTATGCTGCCGACGATTGTCGCCCCTACGAGTACCATTGCCATTGGGCCGTTTTGTGTTTCGAAGTGGACTACTACTCTTTCGTTGCGTGCGAATAAACGTGGGATTGTTCTTGCTGTTGCTGGATTTACAGAAAATAGGCGTCCAGGAATATAAGTCATGGTTTTTAGTTCTGCGTTTACTGGCATGTGGATTCGGTGGTAGTCTTTTGGCGAAAGATAGAGAGTTGCAAATTCACCGTCTTGGTATCTGTCGTTGAATTCTGTTTCGTTACCGATTAATTCACTTAAAGTGAAGCGGTGTCCTTTGGCTTGGAAAATGTCGCCATTGATAATCTTTCCTGATTGACTGACTACACCATCAACGGGAGAAACGATAGTTTCTTCGTCTCCAGCTAGTGGGCGTGCATCTGTTTTTAATGCGCGGGTGAAAAAATCGTTGAAGGTTGCATAGCTTTCAGGATCTTCATTGGCAGCCTCTGCCATATTGATATCAAACTGCTTTAGAAAGAAATTGATAAAACTTCTTTTAATAAGTTTGTTTTTTGATGCCGCAAGCTTTCCAACTAGGCGTGTTAAACCATGCTGTGGAAGAATATATTGATAAGCTGTCTTAAGTTTTTCCATGGTATTTGTCGTCTAAAATAAAAGTCGGTGGATTGTATCTGATCGCAACTAAAGTTTCAGCTATTCCTCGTCTGTCTCTTCGAAGAGCAGGTGATAGCTTTCTAGTCTCAGTGAGTGAATGTCTTTCTCTTTTACAGCAGCCAAAATTGCACAACCTGGTTCTTTAATATGCCTGCAGTTTCGAAATTTACAATGACCAAGATAAGGAGCGAAGTCGCGAAAACCGTGTTCTAATTCTGGTTTGTCTATATGTACTAGAGCAAATTCACGAATACCTGGAGAGTCAATGAGTTGACCACCCGAAGGTAGGTGATATAACTTTGATACGGTTGTGGTATGTGTTCCAAGTCCTGAATTTTCAGATAACTCTGATACTGATGTATCAACATCGGGGATTATTGCATTGACGAGTGACGATTTGCCAACACCAGACTGTCCAACAAAAACGGAAGTATGTGATGCTAAAGCTTCTCTTAGTTCACCAAAACCACTTTCATCGTGGGCGCACACAGGAATGACTTGGTAGCCCATATCACTATATATTTTTAAAGCAGGCAGAAGTTCAGGATAATCTCCTAGGCGATCTGACTTATTCAAAAGAATAACCAATTCAATACCGGCTAATTCAATTGCAACGAGGTATCGGTCAATAATCAGATTGGAATAAGAAGGTTCTGGCGCCGTTACTACGAAAACTCGATCCAAATTAGCCGCGATAGGTTTTAAACCTTCATAGCGAATGAGTCTTTTTAAAACGGAGTGGCGTTCTATAATTTCAGTGACCACACCTTTGACTTTTTTGTTGCTGGAGAATTCTTCTTGCCACAGCACTTCATCACCTGAGACGATATCTTGTAAAGAACGTCGAATGTGACATCGAAATACGTTGCCATCCTCGTCCATAATTTCAACTTGGTTACCAAAACGCGAAACCACCAGTCCATTTTGAATTTCTGCTGTTGTTGTATTAGCTGTATTAGTTAACTTACTCATGGCTGTCTGAGCAATACCTCTGTTATAATTTGCACTAGCAATATGATATCTTAATGATTGGTGAACAGAAAGGACTGTTACAATGAATCAAAGTGAACATTTCAGTAAAGAAAACCTGATATGGATTGATCTGGAGATGACAGGCCTTGAGCCAAAGGAAGATAAGGTTATAGAAATAGCGACCATTGTTACCGATAAAGATCTCAATATTATTGCTGAAGGCCCGATGATCGCTATTCATCAGAGTGATGAAGATTTAGATGCTATGGATGAGTGGAATACCAATCATCATGGAGCTTCAGGATTAACTCAAAAGGTGAAGGACAGTCAATATACAGAGCAGCACGCAATTGATGAAACGATTCAATTCCTTAGTCAATATGTTCCTGCATCAACTTCACCGATGTGTGGTAATACTATTTGTCAGGATCGGAGATTTTTAGCGGAACACATGCTGGAATTAGAAGAGTATTTTCATTATCGTCATATTGATGTATCGACAATCAAGGAGTTGGCAGCTAGATGGTGTCCAGAATTACCGAAAGGTTTTGTGAAAAAGGGCAGCCATCTTGCGATGGATGATATTAGAGAATCAATTGCAGAGCTTGTCTACTATCGAGAACATTTCATTAAATTGTAAAAATAATCATCTAAATACTCTTCTTCGGAAGTGTCTTTTCTCATATACCCATCTAGGTTCAAGTAAATTGAGTATAAATAAGCTAACCATATAGGATTCTAGGTTCAAAGATAGTTTTTTAAAAGAGTCTTTGGTAAATAGTAAAATATAGCTTTCAATATTAATAATTAAGGCTATAAAAAATGCTAATAAAAAGAGTTTTGCATGAAATCGAACCAGCAACATACTTGTGATAATTAAACCAATAATTGAACCCATTACTTGATGAAATGTCTTGCCAATGGTAACAGTTGTTGAGTCAGCAAAGATATCTGGAATTAACTGATTAATGCCAGATAAGTATTGGATAGAAAAGATGATTGTAAGGGTATAAAGACTATAGCCCGCAGCGAGCACTAAAATATGCATATTGAATGATTTTGGGTATATAATTTAACTAATGATATACAAGAGTTACTAATATGCAACACCAGATACAACCTTCTTATGTAGAGCAAGCCCTTTTCCAAGCTTCAGATATTAAGTTGATTGAGCAGAATGCTTCCCAATCAGGAGGTTATGCTATGTATGAATTGATGGAGAAGGCAGGGTTGGCTTCTTGGCTTTACCTTAAAAAGCATTGGCCTGAGGCAAAAAATATTACCGTACTTTGTGGTAAAGGTAATAATGCGGGTGACGGTTTTGTTCTAGCAAGGTTAGGCGCGAGTGAAGGTAAGGCTGTTCAGGTGCTTTGTGTTGATATCGAAGCTGAGTACAAAGGTGATGCTCTTACAGCCTATCAAGCAATGCTGAAGCAAAACATTAATCCAAAAATATTTGCTCCATCCTTATTGGAAGGTCAAGATCTTATCGTTGATGCTTTACTAGGAACCGGTTTGAGTGGCAAATTACGAACTAATTTCAAGGCTATTATTGATGCCCTTAATACATATATCAAGAACAGCAATACGGAAACACCTGTTTTTTGTATCGATATCCCAAGTGGTTTAGATTCCGATACAGGAACAATGAACCCTGTTGCAATACAGGCAAGTCGGACATTAACTTTTATTGCTGTAAAGTCCGGTATGGTGACGGGCCATGCTCGTGCCTGTTGTGGAATCATCGATCTAGATGCTCTGGGTATAAAATCGATAGATACAAAACAATTTCTTCCTTCAGCTTGGATAAATGACGCTGAACTTTTGATTAATAGTTTACCAAAGCGATCCAAAGTAGCGCATAAGGGCGATCATGGCCATTTGCTCTTAATCGGAGGTGATTACGGGTTTGGTGGAGCAATTTTAATGTCAGCAATTGCAGCGGCACGGTGTGGAGTTGGGATGTTTACTATCTTAACGCGAGATGCCCATGTTGCTCCTATTCTTACTCAATGCCCTGAAGCGATGATCCGAAGTATTAGTGGAGCTGATGATCCTGCATTAATAGAAATGTTAGGCAATGTCGATGCTGTTGTAATTGGCCCTGGTTTGGGAAAGGAAGAGTGGGGTAAAGGGATTCTTGAAGTCATTTGGTCATCAGAACTGCCGATGCTTATTGATGCTGATGCCCTGAATATTTTAGCTGAACATGAAAAACGAAATGCTCACTGGGTGATGACACCGCATCCTGGTGAAGCAAGTCGACTACTTGGTATTGATACTTCTGATGTTGAACAAAATCGCTATCAGGCAGTGATGGCATTGCAAAGCAAATATGACGGTATTGCAGTACTCAAAGGAGCGGGCACTCTGATCACCGATGATCATCAGCAGACGACAGTTTGTAGTGAAGGTAATGCGGGCATGGCTTCAGCAGGAATGGGTGATATTCTCAGCGGTATTATCGGCTCACTGCTAGCACAAGGTGTTGAAAACGGTTTAGCAGCTCGTACCGGAGTTGCGTTACATGCCAGAGCAGGTGATTTGGCTGCGATGAATGGTCAAAAAGGACTAATGGCGACTGATTTACTAATACCATTGAGAATGTTGGTTAATTCATGAGTCAGCAAATCTCTATCGAACTAATCGATGAACAAAGTACACAGCATCTGGGAGAGCTGATAGCAAAATATTTGCAGGCACCATTAATCTGTTATTTGCAGGGTGATCTAGGTGTTGGAAAAACTCGTATTGTCAGAGCAATCATACAGTCGTTTGGTTATGCCGGAAATGTTAAAAGCCCGACCTATACATTAGTTGAGCCTTATCAGTTGAAAACTGTCAGCGCCTATCATTTTGATCTTTATCGTTTAAGTGATCCTGAAGAACTCGATTATCTTGGTATAAGAGATTACTTTGATCAGCAGTCTATTTGCTTTATTGAATGGCCTGATAAAGGAAAAGGCTGGTTAGCTGATGCCGATATCTCAATTCACCTCGAATATTTTGGGGAAGGTCGTCGCTGCCTAATTACTGCTCATACAACGGTTGGGATATTATTATTTACTAAGTTAAAGCAAAATCTTTAAATTATCATCTAAACTTGTGAAAACTATGATAATTTTGTATTGTATGGACTATTAATAATAAAGTTATGTGAGGTCTAATTGTCAATGCTGCTGAAACTTTCAGTTCATTGTTACCAATTTACTTTAAACATCAAGCAGTTAGCATTAATTATGCTGACTGTTATAGTGTTGTTGCCTGGTTTTAATGTGCATGCATCTGCTTCAAATATTATTGGTATTCGATTTTGGCAGTCCCCTGATAAAACACGTGTAGTGTTTGATATGAGTGCTTCTCCTACTCACCAATTGCAGTTATTGAAAAATCCTCATCGCGTGGTTATCGATATTGAAGATGGGAGGTTAGACGTTGATCTGACAAAAATTAATATCAATAGCACTATGATAGATCGAATTAGAACGAGTCGCTCGTCTGAGAGTGGTAAATTAAGAGTCGTGCTAGATTTAAAGCGAGCAGTTGTTCCGAAAAGTTTTACCTTAAATCCGGTTCAAAATATTGGTAACCGTTTAGTTTTAGATCTTAAAGAGCCGCAGGAAAAAGTTGTTG
Source organism: Gammaproteobacteria bacterium (assembly GCA_024206355.1). Lineage (GTDB taxonomy): Bacteria > Pseudomonadota > Gammaproteobacteria > Enterobacterales. The sequence goes on from JAAGZM010000152.1 coordinate 7,160, forward strand.
CAGAGAAAGGAATTACTCGGGCAACTGATCTGAAAAAGCATGATATCTTTGTTGTGATTGATGCCGGTCACGGTGGCGAAGATCCGGGTGCAAGTGGTTATCGAGGCAGCAAAGAAAAAACAATTACCTTAAGCATTGCTCAAAAACTCGCAAAAGTTATTAACCAGCAGCAAGGTATGAAAGCTGAGTTGAGCCGAACCGGTGACTATTATCTCAGTTTAATTAAGCGTACTGAAATTGCACGTAAGAAAGGTGCAGATTTATTCTTATCGATTCATGCGGATGCATTTAAAAATAGAAAAGTGCGAGGATCATCAGTTTGGGTTCTGTCTGATAAAGGTGCAGATTCTGAAGTGGGTCTTTGGTTAGAGCAACGTGAAAATAATACCGACTTATTGGGTGGCGTTGATAGTGTGGCGTTGAAAAATTATGAGCCAGATGTCGCTGAAGTTTTATTGAAAATCCAAACCGAACGTTCGGTGCGGTTAAGCCATAGCATTGCGAAAAATATTATTGATGAGTTAGGTAAGATTATGGTGGTACATAATAAAAAACCTAGAAAAGCGGGTTTTGTTGTGCTTAAAAATCCAGCTGTACCTTCTATTCTTGTTGAAACTGGTTTTATATCAAATGCGAGTGATGAAAAAAACCTACGTTCTTCGAGTTTCCAAAAGAAACTTACTAATAGTATTCTAAAAGGTATTCATGCCTATTTTAGAAGCAACACGCCAAATGGTGTAAAAATGGCAAGCCTCTCAAGTAATGTAAAATCGGGTAAAACAACCCATCAAATTGTACGAGGTGACACACTTTCAGCCATTGCTAATCAATATGGTGTTTCCATGTCGAGACTTCGTCGCACTAATGGTCTAAAAAGTGATAAACTTCTAGTTGGAAAGCGCCTGGTGATACCAAGCCAAATCTAAACTCAGAAGAGAACATAATACCTTTGAAGCCTATACAAAAGCTTGATACACAGTTGTCCAATCAGATCGCAGCTGGAGAAGTTGTTGAACGTCCTGCGTCTGTGGTAAAGGAATTACTTGAAAACAGTTTAGATGCTGGAGCAACCCGAATCGATATTGAAATTACCTCAGGTGGTAGTGGCTTAATACGAATTCGAGATGATGGTTCAGGCATACCTAAAGATCAGCTAACACTAGCATTATCACCTCATGCCACTAGCAAAATATCTAGCCTTGATGATTTAGATAGTATTCGTAGTTTTGGTTTTCGCGGAGAGGCACTATCTAGTATTAGTAGTGTTAGCCGTTTTACGCTGAGTTCTAGAACAATAGGTGCCAGTCAAGGCTGGCAAGCTGAAGCGGAAGGTCGAGATATGCAAGTCAAATTGACACCTATCGCAGCCGCTGAGGGTACGCGTATTGATGTTCGTGAATTGTTTTTTAATACCCCAGCTCGAAGACGATTTATGCGCACCGAAAAAACTGAGTTTAGTCACATTGAAGAAACGGTAAAGAAAGTTGTTCTGGCAAACTTCAAGGTAGCAATAACATTAAAACATAATGGACGGATGAGCCGTCGTTATAGAGCTGCTCATGATCGGCAACAGGAAGAGCAGAGAGTAGCTGCTGTCTGTGGACGTCAGTTTATGGAGCGAAGTATCAGGCTTGATTTAGAGCATCAAAGTATTCGACTTGAAGGCTGGTTGGCGCTACCCGATTATCATAGAAGTCAAACGGACGGGCAGTATTTCTATGTTAATAATCGGCCAGTGAAAGACAGGGTGCTTAGCCATGCAATTCGGCAGGCTTATCAAAGCTATCTACCAGAAGGTAGAGTTCCAGCATATGTATTATTCTTGACTATTGACCCGCGAAAGGTTGATGTCAACGTGCATCCAACTAAGCACGAAGTTCGTTTTCATGATGGGCGACTTATCCATGATCTACTTGTTCAGGCAATTGAAAGAGGGCTTATTGAAGGCAAAGAACTTATTGATTCAGATTTCCTTGAGTCGGTAAGTCATCAGCATTCTAGTGCACCGTCAATGAGTCAGGGTTATGCGCCTACGGCTCAAGATACAGAGCAGCATCAGGCTTATCGTTCGTTGCTTCAAAGTGTACAAGGAATATCACCTCAGGGAGTCTCTGAAACTACTGTAAATCAAATAGCCATTGTTGGCGGTTGGAAATTTCTATCTAGATTGAATAAAGAATATCTTCTTCTTGAGAAAGAAAATGATTTTGTTTTAGTAACCTTGTCACTATTGATAGGACCGTTTTTTGAACATACTAATAATTTGCAATCTCAGGAGTTTGAGAAGTTATTATTTCCAGAAATATTAACCGTTGAAAATGAAGAAGATGCAAGATTAATAAACTCTTTCTTTGAACAACATAATGTTTCCTCTAGTATTTCTAGTATGCAAATTACAATTGAAAAAGTCCCTAGTTGGATGACAAATTTTCCCATTAAGACGCTTTGTTGTGAACTTATTAATCTGTTTTATAAAGAACAATTGACAGTCGTTAATTTACCTACGTCAGAAGAAAGTGCAATGATGTTTATGAAATTACTAGAACAATGTGATGATATTAAAACATTAAAGTTAAAACGAATTCCAAAAGATATGATAGTGGATTATTTCAATGAGTAATAATCAACCCGTTATCTTTTTGATGGGGCCAACTGCTTCTGGTAAAACAAATTTGGCTATTGAACTGCATAAGAAACTTGGTTGTGAACTTATTTCGGTAGATTCTGCTTTGGTATATCGAGGGTTGGATATTGGAACAGCTAAACCATCTAAAGCCGAATTGCAGGAAGCACCGCATCATTTAATTGATATTTGTGAGCCAGAAAAATCTTATTCTGCATCTAAATTTTGTGCTGATGCCAGAGTGATCATTGATGAGGCAATAGCGAATCATAAAATACCTGTTTTAGTCGGTGGGACTATGCTTTATTTTCGAGCATTGAGAGATGGTTTAGCCGATTTGCCCACCGGTGAAGATAAAATCAGAGCACAAATCAGAGAAGAGGCACTAAACACAAGTTGGCAAGCTATGCATGATAAATTGGCAATAATTGATCCTGAATCGGCTAATCGAATTATGGTGGGGGATACGCAACGAATTCAGCGTGCTCTTGAAGTCTTTATGATTAGTGGTAAGACCCTAAGTCAATACTTTAAAAATCAAGCAAAACGTTCTTTACCTTATCCAATTTTAAATTTGGCTATCGTGGCAGGTGATAGGGAATTGATGAGAAAACGCATTGCCCAACGATTTGAGCAGATGTTAGATTTGGGTTTTGTTGCAGAGGTAGAAGCGCTCTATAAAAGTAGAGGTTTATCAGCCGATTTACCAGCAATGAGAAGTGTTGGATACCGTCAAGTTTGTCAGTATTTTGATGGTGAAATGGATTATCAATTAATGAAAGAAAAAGCCATTACTGCAACGCGACATCTTGCTAAGCGACAAATGACCTGGTTGCGAAAATGGCCTGATTTACAATGGCTTGAGACCACTGATAGAGATAATTTTGAGAAAATCAGGAAGCTTATAGAAAACTTTAGTTAAGCCGATAAGACTAATAACTGCTAATATTTATGAAAAAAATGTATTTATTAGCTACAATTGGGTTGGAAAAAGATATTTTGATACTATATATACAGAATCTGCAATCGAAAGTAGAGAGCTTTTGATGTTATTTAAGTATTTATTGGATTGTAGTTGTACTGAATGATAAAAATAACAAAAAAAAGGAGCACAACATGTCCAAAGGACAGACATTACAAGATCCCTATTTGAATGCACTTCGGCGGGAAAAAGTCACTGTTGCGATTTACCTCGTTAATGGCATCAAGTTACAAGGACAGATTGATTCATTTGATCAGTTTGTAATTTTATTAAAAAATACAGTTAGCCAAATGGTTTATAAGCATGCAATATCAACCGTTGTTCCATCACGCAATGTTAAGCTGACTTATTCGAATTCTCCTCAACAGGAAGACGATGCTGCTGCTGAAGGTATTGGTAATAACTAATAGTAAGTTTTCAGTTTAACCTTTTAATTATGCTTTTAATTATGAACAAGGGGGCCTGTTAAATCATGCCCCTTTTTTATTTTAAAGATACTTGATGAGTAAAGTGGAGTAATATTGAAGTGAGTGTTAAGGATATCAGTCATGTTTGATCGCCATGAAGGTGGTGAGAACGCTGTACTGGTGCATGTGGATTATTCAGCTAAAGCTAAGGGAGATAATCGCGAAGAGCTTGAAGAGTTCATTGAACTGGTGACTTCTGCTGGGATCACTATTCTCGATATGGTGACTACAAAACGTCAAGCTCCACATGCTAAATTCTATTTGGGCAAAGGTAAGATAAATGACCTTTGCGATGCAGTAAAAGTACATCAAGCTGATGTGGTTTTATTTAATCACACCTTAACGCCAGCACAAGAACGTAATATTGAAGAAGTTTGCCAGTGTAGAGTTGTTGATAGAATTGGCCTCATTCTTGATATCTTTGCTCAACGAGCATTTACTTACGAAGGTAAACTACAGGTAGAACTAGCTCAGCTAAAGCACATGTCGACTCGTTTGATTAGAGGTTGGACTCACCTTGAGCGTCAAAAAGGTGGTATTGGTCTACGTGGACCAGGTGAAACGCAGCTTGAAACTGATAGACGTTTGCTCCGAGGTCGAATTGATAACATCGAAAAGCGTTTAGAAAAAGTTTCACAGACTCGAAGTCAAGGTCGTCGCTCACGCAGTCGCGCGGAAGTACCTACGGTTTCACTGGTTGGCTATACCAATGCTGGAAAGTCGACACTGTTTAATCAGATAACTGGTGCAGAAGTACTGGCTGAGGATAAATTATTCGCAACACTTGATCCGACTTTTCGAAGGGTTGATGTTGATCAGGGACAACCAATCATTCTTGCTGATACCGTTGGCTTTATTCGTCATTTACCTCATGATTTAGTAGCAGCATTTCGGGCAACGCTTGAAGAAACTCGCGAAGCTGATCTGTTATTGCATATTATTGATGCTGCCGATCCAACATGGCAAGAAAAAGAAAAAGCTGTTGATAAGGTATTAAATGAAATTGGTGCAGAAAAAGTGCCACTGCTAAAAGTAATGAACAAGGTTGATTTATTACCTGATCTTGATACGGGAATCGTTCACAACGAACATAATAAAATCCAAGAAGTTCGAGTTTCTGCTAAGTCAGAAAAGGGTGTCGAGGAATTATTAACGGCTATTTCACAACTACTAGCGGGTGACAGAGTCAATTGTAATATAACGATTCCACCTGAACAGGGTAAGCTACGTGGTCTGCTATTTCATTTAGAAGCAATAAGAGAAGAGAAATATCTGGATGACGGCTCTTTGCAGTTATCGATCAATCTGTCACAGGCAGACTGGCAACGTTTAAAGCAACAACTACACATGGACTTAGATCAATTTTTTGATAGTTAGTCGAATATTCTTACAATCCATACCTAATCAGTTATGGTAATTGTATTCAAGGCTCTTTATGATGGTCGATTGATATTTAATAGATATTAACAAGAGCAGTTAAACTTGGTGGCTTAAGCCCATTATTGTTATTTAGGAGAGAGATTTATGGCCTGGAATGAACCGGGAAATGGTAACAAAGATAAAGATCCATGGGGTAACCGCAATAATCAAGGCGGAGGACCACCTGATCTAGATGATATGCTGAAAAAATTATGGCAACAGATCAGTGGTGGCGGTAGTAAAAAAAACTCGGGTGGTACTTCTGCTAAATCACCAATGAGTAAATCTGCCATTTACGCAATTTTGGTAATTTTAGCAATATTTTATGTTGTGACAGGTTTTTACACCGTCGATGAAAAAGAGCGTGGTGTCATACTAAGATTTGGTGCTTACAATGAAACTGTTGGTCCTGGTTTGCACTGGCGTCCTAGAGGTGTTGATAACTATATTAAGGTTGATATTAGTTCAATTGAACGAACCAGTGTTGATGGCATTATGCTAACTAAAGACGAAAATATCGTTATTGTTAAATTGGGTGTTCAATATCGCATTGATAATCCAGAGGATTACTTGTTCAATGTGACTTCACCAGAAGACACAATTACACAGGCTGCTGAAAGTGCGCTACGTGAAGTAGTAGGTAATGCCATCATGGATGATATTATTACTACTGGTCGAGAGGCTATCAAAACTGATACCCATGCTTTACTTGAAAAAACAATGGAGCCCTACAAGACTGGCTTGGTTGTAACCGAAATTACCTTGCAGGAAGCTGATGCTCCAAGTCAGGTGAAGGCTGCATTCCAAGATGCAATTAAAGCACGTGAGGATGAAGAGAAATATATCAATACGGCACAATCTTATGAGAACCAAGTTGTTCCGGTTGCTGAAGGTGCTGCAGCAAGAATGCTAGAAGTTGCTAAAGCTTATGAGCAATCAGCTATTGCTAAAGCAAAGGGTGATGTTGCTAAGTTCGATAAACTTTTGCCTGAGTATGTTTCCGCTCCTGAAGTTACAAGACAGCGCCTGTATATTGAGACTATGGAAAATGTATATAGCAGAGTGAATAAGGTGTTAATTGATGTGGAGGGTGGAAATAACATGATGTATCTGCCCCTTGATCAGTTGATTAAGAATAACCGTAACAGTTCTGATGCTCGCGCTTCAGGCAATAACTAGTAGGAGGAAAATATAATGAGTCCTAAACAAACATTTTCAATATTAATTCTTATGATCCTACTATTGGTCGGGTTAAATTCGATTTTTATTGTTAAACAATGGGAAGCTGGTATTTTACTACGCTTTGGTAAGGTCAATCGAATCGTGGATACAGGCGAAGCTGATGTCCGTAAGCCAGGTCTGCATTTTAAATACCCATTTGTAGATAAAATTGCCTATGTAGATACACGTATTCAGACCATGGATAACCGTCCACAGGAAGTAATGACCAGTGAGAAGAAAGCATTAGTTGTTGATACTTATGTAAAGTGGAGAGTAGAAGACTATGCACAGTTTTACTTAAGAACTCAAAATGACTTTAAACGAGCAGAGAGCTTATTAGAACGTATTGTTAATACGGATTTACGTGCTGAAGTTGGTCTAAATTCTGTGAAAGAAACCATTTCTGGTGAACGAGCTCAGATGATGATTAATATTCTTAAAAACTCAAATGAGTCTGCTCCAGAACTGGGTATTCGAATTGTTGATGTTCGTGTTAAGCAGGTGAACTACCCAGATTCAATTAGTGCTACGGTCTATGAGCGTATGCGATCAGAGCGGGAAAGAGTTGC
>JAAGZM010000927.1 GCA_024206355.1 Gammaproteobacteria bacterium
GCGTTAATAATGAGCAAAATCAACATGCTAGAACTCAAATTTAATTCGCACAAAGACAGCGAAAGGCAAGCCGAGGAACAATGATCACCTCACCGCTCACTAAATCAATTGTCAGCCCCATTGTCAGCAGAATTACAGCAATATCAGCATCAACCGCAGCCGCAGCCGCAGCTAATGTCGAGATTATCATCAATGGCACATTTGACACTAATAGCGATTCTTGGCCCACGTATGGCGGTCAACCGCCAGAATCAATAACGATAGAATCAGGACAGCTAAATCTTGCTGGGGTGCAACACTCAGCAGTAGCACAAATCATACCAACAGAAATCGGAGAAAGTTACCCCATTGCTGCCTACGTTGAGCAAGATGGATACATTCAGGTTAAATCAATTGACGGTACAACAATAATTGACAATTTGAATAATGGGGCAGACGGTACATTCTTCGATAGTTTTGTTGCATTAGAGACTCAAACTATAATAATCCTGGCGCTCGGTGCGACTGGATTGGGTGTGTTCGACAATGTATCAGTCAAGCAGTCAAAATTAGTCATTAACGGCGGATTTGACACTGATATGAGTTGGGATAAAGGCACAGGATGGCTTATTGGTAGTGGTGTTGCTAGTTGTGACGGCACTCAAACTATAAGCTCTGACTTATCGCAATCAAACGTAGTTCCTTCTTCAACAGCAGGTACATACTCTGTAACATTTACGTTAAGCGGTATAACCGCCTCATCGATTAATGTGTTTTTAAGCACTAGTGATAACCATGTTTTTGACACAAACGGGACTTATACAATTGAGTTGGTAACAACAGCGAGCACAAGCGGAACTTTGTTCTTTAGAGCTAACAGTTCTTTCATTGGTGCATTAGACAACATCTCAGTAGTTAAAGTGTAAAATGCGTTATATCACCACATTATTAATTTTACTAAATATAAGCTGCACTCCAATAGCCGAAGATGATGATGTATTTAAAACAGGCAAAGAAGCATCACCCCCTCACGGATGCATAGAACTTCGTAAAAGAGGCGGTGAATGTTAAAGCATAATAAACTATCTAAAATAGTCTCCAGCGTACATGACCGATTCACATATGTTTCTGACATCGAACTGTACAATGTCAAAGAGCATTGGATTAGCTTTGATGACATACCAGACGGTAATTTCTCTGGTGATTGTGAAGATTTTACACAGGCGGTAAGAAAAGAATTAGCGGCAATTGGTGAAAAATCAAGAATTGCTACATGCGGTATTAACAGCACACGAATGAATCATGCTGTATGCATTTATGAAAATTGGGTAATTGATAACGTGCACAAATGGCCCATGCTCAAATCAGACCTACAAAACTATAAATTTATATCAATATCGGGATTTAATGCCGGTGATACATGGCATGAGTTACTATAATTAAACAAAGAGTAAATGAATATGAGTGTTTTAATTGCAAGTACAAC
>JAAGZM010000928.1 GCA_024206355.1 Gammaproteobacteria bacterium
AGAAGTATTGTTTGAACAAATTGACGGGCTAGTCAACGGAAGTATTACACCGCAACAAGCTAAAGCCGTATCAGGCTTAGCAAGTCAAGTTGTATCAGTAACACGCCTAGAAATGGAAGCGGCAAGATTTATATCTGATGAACGTATGGACGGTAACAACACTAAAAAGTTAGTTGAAGTTTCACTTTGATTAATTTAGATATTAGCGATTATGACTTGGCTCTACTTATAGAGTCTCGTCTTAACATTACCTTTAGAGATTTAAGAAAAGCACATCAGGGCGGTACAATAAGGTACGTATTAAAAACCCAACCAAAAGAAAATATTATTGAATATTTTAAGATATTGAAATTTCACTACAACAATGGGTGGAGAAAAGTACAGAGATACAACAAGCTTATAGGCAGAATACTAAGGCCAAGGAATGGTTATAGTTGTGTTATAGATATAAATGAGTTGGAGCGCAAAATAAGAAAAAAATACGACATTCATAGTCATCATTACGACTACTTAAAGTCAATAAGCGGAATCGAAGATGAACATTTATATTTGTATGGATACAACAGAATATTAACTAATACTGTTCCTAAATACCACACAAGGAAATGCAAATGCTGTAAAGAAAAATATTCTATTGAGAAGACCTCAAAATCAAAGTGCTGCTCTAAAAAATGCGCTGATATTATGAGGATACATAAAAAACTATCAAAAAAGCGCTTTTTATTGACAGGTAGAAGGAATATTAAATATTTAGACAATAAGGATTACTCAAAAAGTTACGCTAGGTACAATAGTAAAAAACAATATCCTTTGTTGGTATTTGTCAATTATTTATCTAACCAGCAAAGGATTAAGGCAATTAAAAGAAATAGGGTAAACTTTACATGGTGTTAATATGAACGATACTACTAAAATGATAAGAGAAAAAGGCTACTCATTAGCTGAATTCTTAAAGGTGATTAACAGGTCTGAGCGCTGGTATAGAACGCATGAAAAGACAAGTGGTAAACATCATACATTCTTGTTGATGGCAATAGACGGGTTAAAATCAAAGTAAAAAAAAGGTACTCCGTAAAGAGTACCTTCCAACACAAGGAGATAACAATGAAAAAATCAAACTGTCGAAGTAATTCTAGCATACAGCCTAATTAAATCAAACCTCACCACTCATCAGGTCACGCAAAACAGACATAATATAAGCTTCCTCAGCTTCACATAGCGCCTTTTCATGTATAAAACTTGCTAGTATTTCATAATAAACATTACTATCCATTGTTTATTTTCTTACCTTCTACAATCTTTCTGACATGCGCGTCAAACTGTTCCCGCTCTTTCTGTTGCTCGTTATGTATGCCTTGCGCGTCGTCCTTTGCTCGCTCATTGAGTCGGTTCTCTTTTTCAATTGATAACCTAGCAAGCAACACACGTAATTCACCCAAACAGTTATTTAAATCAACATAACCCATTGAGTGAATATCAACAGTCTGAGCAAAGTCGCGAACCTTTCTGGCTATGTTCATGCTGCGTTACCTGCTCTAAGTTTACGCAAGCCCATAGCTTTGGCTTGTATTTCTTTATGACGTGGGTGCGCTGTATTCCAGTACGGCCCGTTTCGATTCTCCATAATCTCTGTTAGCTGTGCGCTAGCCTCTGCCGGTGTCATTACCTGGTTGCCACCATTATCAGCTACAGCGTTTGAGCCTTCACCACCGCCTATCTTTTGTGATAAAGCGTGAAACCATTTAAGCGTTTGACCGTCAACGTTGCCCGTTTTAGCTAACTCGATAACACTTTCAGGTGCGCCAGTTGCTTCCAGTGCTGCCACTGCTTGGCTATTGTTTTGGTCAAATGCTGCGCCCCATTCTTTTTTAAGTGCGTCTATACTTTCTTGTTGTTGCGCTTGCTGTGTCTCG
>JAAGZM010000929.1 GCA_024206355.1 Gammaproteobacteria bacterium
ATATATACAAGGCAGAATAAAGCGAGGTTTAGCCAAGGCTATTAAGAAAACTGGATCACCTAGTATTGAGAAAGTTTACCTAATGCAAAAAACCGCTGTAGGTGGTGACACTCCACTTGATACACCAACGGTAACGGTAACACCTGTTTTATTAGTTGATGCGATATTTAAAAGCTACGACAAAGAATTGATAGGCGGAAATATTGTTGCTGGTGATAGAGAGCTTGTTAGTAACAATGATGTTGAAATACAAACAGGCAATATTATCAAGCAAGGTAATGATGAGTTTATTGTAATAGACGTTGACGTCAAAGCGCCAACAAGTGACGTTTTATGTTATATCGCACAGGCGAGGCAGCAATAATGCCATTAATAGGTTTAAAAGGTGTTACATTAGCCATTGATGAATTACCAAACGGCGCTAACGATGACATACGCGGCGTTTACCTTGCGGGCCTTAAAAATATAGTACAAGAAACACCAGCCGACACAGGTAGAGCAAGAAACAACTGGTTTTTGTCAGTTGGCGCACCATCAAATAAAACAACAACGAGTGAAAGTGTTGGTGGTGGCGCTTCTTTAAGTCAGACAAGCAAGCTACCTAAAAATGTATTAGGCAAGAAAATATACTTTACTAATAACCTGCCTTATATTGGCGTACTTGAATATGGTGGATTCCCTAAGCCTGTTAAGAAAGGTAGCAGGATAAACGGAAGGTATCAAAAGCTATCAAGAAACGGTTTTAGCTTACAAGCACCAAAAGGCTGGGTTAGAATAAACCTAAAACGTATGCAAAGTAAGATTAAGAAACTATGAGCCAATTAAACACAAAACAAGCTTTTATAAGTCACTTAATAAACAACCTGCCGACAGGTGTAACTGTTGATGATGTTGCTTTTGAGAATAAAAAGTTTAAGCCTAAAAATAAAGATTTATGGCTAGCTGCTTATTACATACCGGCAACAAGTGACATGATGGGCAAGTCTGCAACTGATAGAGATGAGGAGCGCGGATTGTATCAAGTTAGCGTTTTTGTACCCCTGAATAGCGAGAA
>JAAGZM010000153.1 GCA_024206355.1 Gammaproteobacteria bacterium
CTTTCTGGTATTGGTGAAGTGATTGTAGTAGCACCTGACAGGAATCGTAGTGCTGCTAGTAGTTCTTTGACCATTGATAATCCTATTCGAATGGAAAAAACTTCAATGGGATATTATGCCGTTACAGGTACACCGGCAGATTGTATCCATATTGCACATCACACGATTTTGAAAGGTGAGTTACCTGACATTGTGGTTTCTGGTATCAATATGGGAGCTAATTTAGGAGATGATGTGCTTTATTCTGGCACTGTTGCAGCTGCCATTGAAGGTCGTTTTTTAGGTGTTCCTGCGTTAGCTATCTCTATGGCTAGTCGTGAATGTAATAACTTATATACAGCAGGACAAGTAGCAAAACAACTGACTGAGCAATTACTAAAAGATGACTTAGGTGCGGACAGAATTCTTAATGTAAATGTACCAGACTGCCCTTTATCTGAACTTAAGGGATTTCAGGTCACTAGGCAGGGCCATCGCCATCGAGAAAATGTTGTTATGCCGTCAACAGACTCTAGAAACCGTCCTATTTATTGGTTGGCTCCACCACTCAGTGCCAAAGATGCAGGTGTAGGCACAGACTTTCATGCGATAAAGAACTCATTTGTATCGGTTACACCTCTGCAAGTTGATTTAACTGCCTATAAAGCATTTGATCAAGTTTCAGACTGGATATCGGAGATATCTATATGAATTCAAGAGATCTTCACGGAATTGGCATGACTTCTCAACGAACTCGACGACGTTTGGTTCAAAGGCTAGAAGATGAAGGTATTAAAAATCAAGATGTCTTAAATATCATGTCAACCACTCCTAGGCATTTATTTGTTGATGAGGCGATGTCTCATCGAGCTTATGAAGATATTTCATTGCCTATTGGTCGAGGGCAGACAATTTCACAGCCTTATATTGTTGCAAGAATGACAGAAATATTGCTTGAAGCAGGCTCATGTAATCGGATCTTAGAAATTGGTACTGGCTCTGGATTTCAGACTGCTATCCTTGCGCAACTTTTTGATAAAGTTTATTCAATTGAACGTATCAAAGCACTACAAGATAAAGCTAGAAAACAGTTAATGACATTAAGACTGATGAATGTCGAATACCGCTATGGTGATGGTGGAGAGGGCTGGTCTGAGAAAAGTCCTTTTGATGCAATCATTGTAACAGCAGCTCCTCCTGTATTACCTCGGATGTTAATGCAACAACTTGCTGATGGCGGTCATATGGTCGTGCCGGTCGGAGCTGTTGATGGGAAGCAAAATCTCTGCCTGATCCAAAGAGTAGGTGATGATTTTGAGAAACATATTTTGGAAAGTGTTCGATTTGTGCCTCTTCTTGGCGGTGCACTAGAGTGAAAATGTTTACAGTACTCTATGATCGTGTTTTAGTTTGGTCACGCCATCGTCTTGCTACACGATATCTCATCATAATGAGCTTCGCAGAGTCAATATTTTTTCCTATACCTGTTGATGTAATGCTTGCTCCAATGACGTTAGCACGTCCTGATAAGGCATGGTTTTATGCTTCAATTACATCGCTAGCTTCAGTTACTGGAGGTCTCTTTGGGTATTTGTTGGGGTATTTTGCCTTTGAAGGGTTGGTTGAACCTCTGATAACTACGGCAGGTTATACTGAGCGATATATTCAGGTTAATGAATGGTTTAAGGAATATGGTTTTTGGGTTGTTTTTCTTGCAGGATTTAGCCCAATTCCATATAAAATTTTTACCGTATCTGCAGGTGCACTGCAAATGGCTATTTTGCCTTTCTTGCTAGCTTCTGCTATTGGGCGTTCTGCGCGTTTCTTCCTTGTAGCAGGTTTGATTTACTGGGGAGGAGATGCAATGGAGCGAAAATTACGTGAGTATATTGATGTCTTAGGCTGGATTGTTATATCTTTAGTTGTGTCGTTGTATTTTATTTATGCCTGAGAATATAATCTCTTATCGCCTCAGCTTGCTGCTGATGTCACTGCTGTTTTTAATTTCCTGTGGTCCTAAGCATCGTTCCGCTCCAGTAAGAAATCTCTCTATTGAACCGGTCAATCAAAAATTATGGAAAGTGGGTCGCTATAAAGTTAGAAAAAATGATACGTTATATTCAATAGCATTTAAGTTTGATCTGGATTTTCAGCAACTTGTAAGAATTAATCAGATCAGTAAGCCTTATAAGATCTACCCTGGAGATGAATTGCAACTGCGGTATGCTAAAAAGCAAGCTAGTTCTTCCTCAACACCAAAGAAACATGTTGCCGAGCAACAAAGAAAAAAAACAGTTTCTACTAGTACTTCCAGTACAAATACTGTGCTTAATTCAAATTCAACATTTGATACAAAAAAAAAGGTGGCAGCCTGGTTTTGGCCTGTTAACAATAAGGGTTCAAAGAAAATTTATTTGAACAAAGATGATCAACAAGGCATTAATATATCAGGTTCTTTAGGTGATCCAATTAAGGCTTCTGCCGATGGACGAGTGGTATACAGTGGGAATGGCTTAGTTGGCTATGGCAATTTGATTATCATCAAACATAGTCGGTCATATCTGAGCGCTTATGCGCATAATGATAGTTTGCTAGTCAAAGAGAAACAGGTCATTAAGGCCGGTCAGAAAATTGCAACAATGGGTACAAATGGTACTGGTCGAATACAGTTACACTTTGAGATTCGGTTCCAAGGTAGACAGGTTGATCCGCTGAAGTACTTGCCTTCACTCGATTAGAAAATCGAGCTGCTAGTAAATCTCAGTGAATTTCAACAAAAAAACTGATCTATGCTAATAATGTCTAATTCTAGACAAGGTGTAATATTATGTTTATTCTTTTCACAACATTTTAGAATAAGATCATATAAAGCAATCTGGAAACCAAAAAAATGGACCGCCGAACTCTAATTAAATTACTTGCAGCTATGAGTGTCTCAGGTTGCGGAACTCTGAATAATACTGCCAAGGGTTTGCGTGTTGTAGTTGCAGGTGCCGGAATCATCGGTGCATCCATTGCGTATCACCTTGCTAAATCAGGGGCCAAAGTAACCATTATCGACAAACAGGGGCCTGCAACTCATGCCACTGGTGGAAGCTTTGCATGGATTAATGCCACCTGGGCCAAACAGCCACAACATTACCATGCATTGACTCAATCGAGTGTAGCGAACTGGCATGGCTTGCAACAGGATTTAAATCTCGACATTAGATGGCAAGGATCGCTCGAATGGTACGACTCAGATAAAAGAACAGCAAAACTTGTTGAACAAATTGCCGAGCAACAGGCGTGGGGAGAGCGTGCTCGAATGGTTGATACCAATGAGCTCGCAGAACTTGAACCAGAAGTTGAATTTGGCAATGCAAAGCTAGCAGCATTCTCGGAAAATGATGGGGCAATTGATCCTGTTGTAACTACCAAAAAGATGCTTACTGCTGCCAGAGCTATGGGTGCGAAGATACAGTATCCTTGTGAGCTGGTGGATGTTTCACTCAAAAGTGGCAGGCTTGTGGAAGTGACTACCAGTCTTGGTACAATCAAGGCAGACCGATTAGTGTTGGCTACCGGTGCTGAGTTAGATGCAGGCAAGCAATTTGCTGATTTCAATATACCGCAGCGATCCACACCTGGAATTATCGTCACTACAGCACCTATGCCACGCTTGATAAACCGAATAATTTCGGCGCCAGGAGCTCATCTACACCAAAGGAATGATGGCAGAATTGTGATCGGAGAGCAGGCCGGTGTGCCTCAAAATGAAGCACATGCACAGCGATTAAAAAACAGACCAAACAGGCATCCAGACAAAAAGATTGCAATGCAGCATGCTTCCAGAATACTAGACTCTTCAGCCACTTTCGTACCCCGCATTAGTGCTGCAACAATTGATGATGTACGAATAGGCTGGCGACCATTGCCTTTGGATGGACACCCGGTAATAGGCCCTTCGAGAGCAAGACCAGATGTATATTTTGCCATCATGCACAGTGGGGTTTCTTTGGCACCAATTGTTGGACAATTGGCAGTACATGAATTAGCAAATGCAACTGTTATCAAACGTCTTGATGAGTATCGACCGGGTAGGGAGTTTGTACGAATTAAACGATACTGATTGTTGGATTAATACTATATTATGTACGTTCTATATTTAGGCAGGTATTGATTAGTTAACTCTAAGGATAAAGCCATTAGCAATACAATATAAAACAAAATATATTGAAATAGGATTCTAGGTTAAAAAAATTACCCATCATTAAGTAATAGGCTTTGATGTCAGTGTAGCACTAAGAGTAGCGAGTATTTGATTAAGGGATTTAATCTGACTTTTGGTGAGACAAGAAGTTGCTTCTGCCTCAAGACCTAGTCCAAGAGGAATAATCTTTTTATAAAGCTCCCAACCATCATCAGTCAAAGCAAGCATAAATTTGCGCTTATCTGCTTTATCGATAACTTTGGTTATCTGACCGCCTTTAAGGAGATTTTTAACTCTTCTACTGACCGTCATTTGAGAATAACCTGATAATTCACAAATTTCGATAGCAGAAACATCGGGATGAGCACCTATCACAATCAATATATGATACTCACGACGTGATATTCCCCACTCAGAAGGTATCGTCTCTTCATACCTGTGAGCAAAAAAGTTAACCATTTGCAGCATAGGGAAAAGAATTGATTTATTAATGCTTGCAACTGCATCTTGGGCTAGTTTTGATTTGTCAGTCATTGCATTACCAAATGTCTACGTTAGAGGTGAGCATGGATTAATCAAAAGTTTTTGTCAATGCTTTGCTATTACTGCTTTTGCAGATACTGGTTAATTAGCCTAAATATGCCTAAATATCCCTTTAAAAGGCGTCTAATAAATATTCCAAAACGATTAAAAAACTGTTATCCTCGATGAAAAGATAGTAACAAAAGTTACTATTTTCTGGTTATTCTGGGGTCATTGTCAATTATTAGATGAGGATATTAAATGGATTCCTATCGTTTGGGATGTGATATTGGTGGTACTTTCACCGACTTTGTGCTGGTTAATGATGTAACAGGTGAGTTTCAGACGAATAAATGTCTGACAACACCTTCTGATCCCTCTGATGCAGTAGAAACTGGTATCCAACAGTTTCTTGAGATAAATCCTGGATTTATGGATCAAGTTACGGAAGTAATCCATGGTACTACCTTGGTTATCAATGCAATCATTGAGCGCAAAGGTTCTAAAACAGGTCTGATCACAACCAAAGGTTTCAGAGATGTTTTAGAGTTAGGTAGAGAGAAACGCTATGATGCCTACGATATCTTCTCTGAATATCCTAAACCTTTAGTTCCACGCTTTAGACGTCTTGAAGTTGATGAGCGTTTAGCAAGCGATGGTCGTGTTCTCAAAAATCTTGATCCTGATGAAGTGCGTGAAGTTATTCATAAGCTCAAGGAAACCGGCATTGAATCGCTGGCTATCTGTTTAATCAACTCTTATGGAAACCCTGAACATGAATTAGCTATTAAAAAGCTAGTTGAAGAGGAAGCATCAGAATTATTTTTATCAACCTCCGTAGAGGTTTTACCTCAGATCCGAGAATACGAACGTACCTGTACCACGGCTACAAATGCCTATGTTAAACCAATTACATCACGCTACCTGAAAAAATTAAATGACCGGCTGGGAACGCTAGGCTTTAAGGGCAAACTTTTCATCATGCTTTCTTCTGGAGGCATTACTTCTATTGAAACAGCCACAGAATTTCCTGTACGTATTATCGAATCAGGACCGACAGCAGCAGTGATTGCTTCTCAACATTACGGAAGACTTCATAATATTGATGATATCTTCTGTTTTGATATGGGTGGAACTACGGCGAAATCTTGTTTAATCCAAAAGGGCCAAGCCGGGCTCGTCTCAACCTTTGAAGTGGGCCGTGTAGCGAGATTCAAAAAAGGCAGTGGATTACCTATCCAAGTGCCTGTAGTCGATTTAATGGAGATCGGTGCCGGTGGTGGAAGTATCGCCAAAGTAAATAAAATGGGAACACTGCAGGTAGGTCCTGAGAGTGGTAGTGCTGATCCTGGCCCAGCTTGTTACGGTCTAGGTGGCAAAGACCCTTGTGTCACTGATGCAGATCTCGTTTTAGGTTATCTTGATCCTAATTTCTTCTTGGGTGGCAGCATGAAGCTTGATAAAGATGCTGCAGAGGCTGCTATTGAGAAACAGCTGGCTGAACCTCTAGGCACAACAA